>JAYTWQ010000062.1:0-3270 GCA_043743355.1 bacterium
ATTTTTAACCAAGATATATATTCTCTAATTCCCAATATTATTAACCAATAACCCTAATACGGTTTAACACTTTTTTACTTCTTATGTACTCTACACAAATCACCACAGAATTGTCTCAAACACAATATGCACTAACACAATACACTCCAACAACTTTTAGACAAGATCTGATCGCAGCTGCACTTAGTCCTTCATGGGATCAAGTTCACACTCCACAGAACTTTATCAAAGTATATTATCCACAGTCAGGTGATTTATTCAATCAAGAATGGGCTTTTATCAAAGGTTTATTTATATCTATGATTGATCTTGATGATTTGGTACAATATTACTACAACTCCGAGGATTTCAACGAATACGGAGAATCTCAAAGAGGCGATGGACTAATCTACTTTTCAGATACTCAATTGATCTTTGCAGCAATTGGATTGTCAAGCGAAATCCAAGACACGATCGAAGAATACGACCTAGACAAACAAAACAACTATATTCACAACATTGTTAATATCACCCTAGACAATGCTTTGACAGCTCATCATGCTCAGTTAGTGGAAGAAGCGGAACTCGTTGAAGAAGTAAAAGGAAAAGCCCTTGTTTAGGGCTTGGAGAGTTTAGAACTAAAGTGATTCAAAATCAGCTTAGGTTAAGGTTAATTATTTGGCATACGCCAATTTTCAGCGAGGAAATTAACGAGTGTTTGCGTTGCGGAACACTCAATTTTGAGAGGTATTTCATTGAAAACAAAACAAAATTTGGCAGTTTTTTGACAAGAAACAAGAAATTGTTTGACAGATTAAAAAAATTGTGTTAATAGATATATTAAGATTGATTTACAAAATCTTAAACCAGCAATTAACGCACCAAAAGCCTACATCAACACGGCTTAGGTGATTTTTTTTTAAATTTTTTTACAATATCTATACTCAATAATATTATGTCATCAAATAATTCGAACCCAAAAGAAGATTTTTCAGTTTCACAAGATCCATGGGAATATGACTCAGAAACTTCAAAAGGAGATAATCCTGAAGTCCAAAATGTCCCAGAAACAACATTACCAACCAATGAAATTTTAAAAATTGAAATCTTGAAACAAAGACCTACAATGAGTCAAACAGCTCAGGAGTTGTATCAAAATGTAGGAATAATACCTGAAAGTATCAAGATAAACCTTGACCTAATCGCTTCAGAATTTGTTACAAGAATTAATCAATTAGATCTGGAATTACAAAATGATCCAAAATTTCAACTAAATGGACATTTCGTAGGTTATGATAATCCTGAAGTCAAAAAAACAATCTACTCTGCATTTGGTCTTTCAATCAGAGATGAGAAACATATGGTTGAAGGTGACAAGCTTTGGAAGAAAACAAAAAACATACTTTCACGAGATATTTTTCAACACTCAGATAAAGCGTATATTGGTAAAGAAGTTCTAGGAATTTTGCAAAGACATGCAAATATGAACCATTTGGCTGGAATTGTTGGTTCAGTTGCAAGTTTGGAAATTGGCGAAGGGTTGTTAAATCAACTTAATTCATTCGGAATACTAGACTCTTCCAATCCATTTTTTGCGTTTGTTGTAAACTCAATTGGCTTCAAAATGATTGTTGATAAAAATGATGATTTCCTGGAAGATGAAGATCTGAGTATTAAAGCTGGAAAATTAGAAAGAATCAAAAGTTTGAGTATAATTTGGGGGATGAGAACACTTTTACTTGGAGCAACAGCATTTGCAGGATTTATACATTTGGAAAAACTCGATCTTCAGTTATATAGTGATAGACTAGCTCAAACAATATTAGAAGATATGGGTATGAAAGCGTCAGTAGACGAAAATAATATTAAACTTTTGGTTAGTTTGAACAAACTTAAAGTCAAAACCACACCTCTTGTAAGTGATATAAATGAAGTCAAGGCGATTGAATCTGAATTATTGAAGAATCCCCCATCAACTGAGGTGCTAAAAATTGCACAAGATAGCAGTCTAACACAAGAGCAGAGAATTAGTTTAGAAAATAGAAGTAACGCATTGTTCCATCAAGTTGGTGCAATGTCGAAACAAGGTAATGCTAAACGCGAACAAGAAACAATTGCTGAAAGAAAATTAATTGTAGAAAGACTAAATGGAGCAAACATTACTCCGCCAAGCACCACAGTGTATAATGATGCTAAAAAAGAAAGGCTTACAACACCTTCAGGAACTTTTGCAAAAAAATATTCTAAGTATGTGATAAATGTTGAGAAGCAAAAAGTCTATGATGAAATGATTGCTGAAAATGACCCTCATAAACTTTCTTTATCAACAAAATTTCAAGTTGCAGTAGATAGGCTCAAATACGAAAACTCACACAATAAGACATTATCATTGGCTATCAATTCATTAGGTGCAATGTTCTTTGAATCATTTAGTATTTTTACAATGATTGCAGTGTTAAGAAACAAAAAATTCAAAAATATTTATTCAAATAAAGAATTCCAAAGTAAATATGCTTCGCTGATTACACAATTAACGGCTTTGGTCAATGAACACGCTCAAAAAGTTGATTCAATGTATGATGCCAACGAAAAGAGTGGTAAAGCAAAATTAATATATCAAGGTATTATAGATGATTTACTTAAAGATCTTGGTAAAATTGGAGACCACAAATTAGTAAATACATCGCAACTAGTAGATTGGTACTTAAAAAACCTTGAAGAAAAAGCTAAGGACGATTCAGTAATGTCTTTGTTTGGAGGTACTGTAGATAAAACAATGAAACGACCATGGAAAGCAACCATCGAGAAAAATGAGAACAAAAGAAATGGTGGAAAGTAGTCATTAATTTTTACTATTCAATCACGTAAAAAGATTTATAAAATCAGAATTTACAATGCCAGAATCAAAGCCCCATTTGCAGATAGAATTCAAACCTATTACCAGAAAAGTAATCCCGCTTGTTGCTGCGGGTTTTGTTGTGAGTACTGGCTTCAATCAATTTGTATATGCAGAAACTATGGGTTCAGAATTTAAAAATGAATTAAAAGTTCATAATGTTCCTGAATTTAATATGATGCATGACACTTTTGTGACTGATTGTATTCAACTCAATTTTAATACTCCAAATATAAATTCAGATAGAGTTAATGATGTAAGAAACAATAGTACAAAAAGTGTTGATATTAGTACAATTTCAAACTCAATTCTAGTCGAAATCAAAAGAAATAATCCAAAAGAAACTGAGGATCAATCTACGTCAATAGATTCAGAAAAAAGTCCGATTATTCCAA
>JAYTWQ010000063.1:0-1770 GCA_043743355.1 bacterium
TTGTTATCTGCTCGCTATAAGCGATCTCACAAGATTCAAACTTCAAACCTTTGACAAGAAACTAAAAAATCAAACCAAATGACGTTTTTACAACGAACACTCGGTCGAAATTACAAGTGGTTTTATGTTTTTCAATTTGGATTTAAAGCTAGTGTAACTTATCGTTCGTCAGCTATTATTTGGACTTTACTTAATCTTTTAGTTATTTTTGCAACTGTTCTTATCTGGTGGATTAATATTGACGCTGGTTCAAGACTTTTTGATTTCAAAACTATTTTTACATATTATATCTTTGGATCTTTGATCGCAATTGGTCACGGAGTTCACTGGAATGTGTCAGAAAAAATCAAAAACGGAACTTTATCACAATATCTAATTACACCATCAAATGTAATGTTCAGAAGTATTTTGGGCGATTTTAGTTGGTGGTTTTTCCAAAATTCAATTCAGCTTTTGTCGCTTTGCTTAGCTGCGTTTTTTGGTAGAGACTACATTATTACGAGTTCTCCATCTTTGATTTTATTGTATATTTTATGTACAACTATAGGTTACTTAATCTCAGTTTTCTTTGCATACGCACTTGGTTCGTTAGCATTTTTCTTTACAGATGTGCATGGGATAATGGATATACAGACGGAATCAAAGACTTTTTTATCAGGAAAAGCCTTACCTCTCGACAGTGTATTTTTTCTAAGACCCTTAGTAGTATTACCATTTGCTTTTACATTTCACCACCCAATCCAAATCTACCTTGGAAAATATGATTATTTACAAATCCTACAGACTTTTGCTGGTGGAATATTATGGTGTTTTGTACTTTGGGTTTTGGCTCGCTGGACATTCAAGTTAGGACTCAAGAAGAATGAAGCTGTTGGATTATAACTTGACCAAATATATTTGCCTAAATATACTCTAATTATGTCAAATCAAACTGTAATATATCTCAGTGAGCCAGATCTCAAACCTTGGCTACAAGAGCAATCCAAAGCAAACGGAGTTAGTCTAAGCCGATTAATAACCAATTATTTGTCTGCAATTAAACAACAGGAAATCAAACAAAAACCAAATCCATTCTTGAGTTTTGAAGGAAAACTGACACCTCAGGAAATTGAAGAATTTGATCTAATTATGAAAAATATCAAAAAAGACTTTGTTTCAAAACCTGAAAGTTATTATGAAAATATGTTTAAAGATTGATTATGTATTTAATTGACTCAAATATTTTTGGTTTTTTGATCAAAGAAAATCTTATTGTTTTAAGAAAATTCATGATAACCGACTCGAAATTGTTCCTTGTTAGTAGTATTGTTTGGGCCGAAATGATGTACGGTCTTACCAAATTACCACAGTCTAAAAGGTATTTTAGTATCAAAAAGTTTTATGACAATATAAAAAAGGATTCAACTTTCTTACCATTTGATCATGAACATTCAGAGGTGTTTGCAAAACTAAAAATAAACTGCCAAAGTTCTGGGCAAACTATTGAAAACTTTGATCTTATGATTGCATCTCAAGCAATTGCAAATAATCTAATTCTTGTGACTAACAATACCAAACACTTTGAGAATATTCCAAACTTAAAGATAGAAGACTGGACAAAAATTTGACGAACTACTTAATTTTGAATAAAATGACTAATATGTTCACATTCCAGGACAAAACATGCTAATCAACTCAAGTAAGTTTATTTTGTCATCTCCGTCCAGTGGAGTATAATTTTGTTATCTCAAAATACATTTTTTAAAGAGCCTAAATGCAGGCAACTATTTT
>JAYTWQ010000064.1:0-5218 GCA_043743355.1 bacterium
CTGCAGATATTTTTTTGTACAAGGCGTACTTTTCATTCATTGCTGTTGAGCCATATTTTTCACCTCTTTGAAGTGAGACTGCATAGTTATGATTATCTAATTTTTCCTTGTATTTTGGATCATGATAGTCGGCTTTGGTCAAACGTATTCCAGGTCTAGGTTGGTTGCTAAATAGTTCATCTTTTGGATTAGATTTTCCAAGGTCCAGTAAAACTTCTCTCAATCCACCATTGCTATTATCCCCAAAACTTTGTTCAAATTCACCAATGTCGACGATTGCATACCATTTACCTTTTGGATCTTTTCTGATCAATGAAGAACTAAAATCTTTTGACCTACCAATTTTTGCTCTGAGATTAAGTCCTTCTATTTTGTCGTTTATGCTTTCAGGAAACTCGAATCCAATGTCCACCAAATAGTTTTCAGTGACATTTTGACAGTTTTGGCTGATCGTAACGACAGTATTTTTCAAAATTAGATTAATATAAATTTCTGGTTTGATTGTAATGTTATTTTCAGATTGGACCGTTGATTGATCTACTTCTTGATTTATGTTAGTTTGGGTATCAGGAACTAATTCTTGCTTTGAGTCATTTTGATTTGAATTTACAACATTTTGAATTGGAACTCCTTCTTGTGTTTTGTAATTAATTGTTTTGGAGGTTTCTGTGACATTTGTAGTTATTCTTTTTGAAAAAGCAGCCAAAGGATCACTTTCAGAAATTACGTTAGCAGATTGCTGTCCCACGAGTATTACATCTTGTGGATTAAAACTTGGCGTGTTAGGTGTGATTCTTTGATTGCTTATTGTTGCTTGTTGAATTGTTGAGTTTTGAACTCCTGAGATTTGATTACTGAATTGTGCAGAATTAATTGGACTTGCTAAGGATATTACACCATTTTTGTTTTGTTGCCCGATTTGAATTACTTCATTCTGAAATTGATTTTGATATGGCTGATTAATGGTTGAGTTAGTTCCAAATTGTGTCGAAGTGGTTTCATGAACTAATCCACCAACAGTATTGTATCTTGTTTGCTGACCAACTTCTGCAGCTCCTTGAATAGGTGGCTTGAGCGAACCTTGACCAACCCTAATTGCACCTTTTCGACTAGTTCCACTTTTGCCAACTGCAATTGCACCTTCAGTTGTTTGGACCAAAGGATTGATTTGATTGTTAAGAAATTGATTTTGACCCACGGAAAGCGTCTGTGGAGCAGTCTGTTGTGTTTGCGCTGGAATTTGAGAATAATTATTCTGCGGAATTGGAATATTTTGAAATTGTGGTATAACTTTACTTTTTTCTGGCAAAGTGCTAACATTACCATCGTAGCTGAATTTTGCCTTTTTTTCAATTTGTTTTTCAATTGGATTATTTTGTTGATTGAATACTTTTTGATTTGTTGGATTATTTTGTGGTATGTCACGATTCAATTTTGCTTGCTCAGATTCATATTTTGCCACCAATTCTTTCGGATTAAAATGTTTTCTTTCTCCGCTTGCTCCTGTTTTTTTGATTTCTGGTTTTCGGTTGAATCCAACAATGTTATTCGAACCTGCAATACCGATAGAATTACCCATGCCTTTTGTGAGATCGTTAGCGCTAGTTATTTTGTTCCCAGAAACACTTGTAGCTTTATTAACGCCATTTGTTAACTTTGCTCCATTTGATTTGCCACCGATTGGAACAACCCCATTGAGGAGTTTTTTATTATTCTTGAATCGGTTTGAAAGAAGCATTGATTTCTGTATTTATTTTGAATTAATTAATGATTGATTGTTACTACGATTTACACTTTTTATTTTAACATAATTTTTTTATTTTCGCAAGGCGTATATTTGCTTTGTCACAAAGCATTTATGGGTTAGGGGAATTATTTTCAATTGGGAATTAAAACTATTATTTGTTATCTACCTCAACAAAATTACAAATAACTCAACCGAGTAAACAAAAATCCCTCATACCATTGATCTGATCCCTTTAGCAGGAGGCTTGTCAGTATGCTATGCATTTAGGTTACACGTTTAAATTTATAATTATCTCAGATCCCCAGTCAAGCTGAGGATGACGAGTTGAGTTATCTTACCAAATTTTTAGGTGCCTACGAATATTTTGGCTTTGCACAATTTCTTGCCAAAAAATCTAATCTGAAATAATCTAGGAAAATGAGTGCCAACCCTTTTGAAGAAATTCGTGCTAGACTAAGCGTCGTCGATGTCGTGGGCGGTTATATCACGATCAAGGGTTCGGGTTCTAGTTACAAAGCCTGCTGTCCATTCCATAACGAAAAATCACCCTCCTTAATGATTTCTGAACCCAAAGGTGTCTGGCATTGCTTTGGTTGTGGGCTTGGTGGAGATATTTTCAAATTCGTAATGTTGTACGAGAATGTCGAAAAAAAAGATGCTTTGCGAATCCTTGCCAAAAAATCTGGAGTGGAACTAGAGGTCCAAAAACCAAAAACAAACGAAGAAAAAACCATTGAAAAAGAAAAGACTAGTAGATTCGAGCAAGGTCTCAAATATCTCGATTGGTCAACCAAAATTTATCATCAAATTCTCCTCAAGATACTGCAACAAAGAGATAATCCTATTACGCAATACTGCCTCGAAAGAGGTTATGATGTTGAAATTATCAAAAAATTCCAATTGGGATATGGACCAAAAGGTGACTTTATAATTTCACAAGCCAATTTGCATGGACTGAGTCTGGAACTATTATTAGAGATTTCCTTGCTAAAAAAAACAGAACAAGGAGAATATAAAGACAAATTTACTGATCGCTTGATGGTACCGATTTTTGATAGACAAGGTCGGTCGGTTGGTTTTACTGGTAGGATTCTACCATATGACACCAATCCTAATCGTCCAAAATATCTGAACTCGTCACAGTCGCAGTGGTTCAACAAATCTGATCTTTGGTTTGGGTGGAACCTCAACGCCAACAATATCCGTCAAAAGAAAAAAGCCTTGATAGTGGAAGGGAATATGGACGTAATTAAAGCTACTCAATTTGGTTTTGACTATACTTTGGCGTCACAAGGTACTTCATTCACTGGCAATCAGCTCAAAATTCTAAAACAAGTCACAAAAGTTGTACATCTGGCTTTTGACAATGATGGAGCTGGGCGCATCAGTTCTCGCAAGTTTTTTTTGGAGGCAACTGCAATTGGATTGGATGTCCAAAAAGCAATTATTCCTGAGAATTATAAAGATCTTGACGAAGCGCTTAGTGGCGGTTACAAGGATTTTAAGATTATACCTTTTCTCGATTATTGGCTCGAATACAACAAACTCAACCTTGTCTCGACCGATGCCCTAACTCAAAAAAATGCGATTGTTGACACTCTAGAATTATTTTCGGTACTTGATCCAATTAGCTGCGAGCAATATTTTAACAAACTTTCTGGGATTACCAAAATTAGTCAGCGAACGCTCCAGATGCAGTTCACGTCTATTCCAATCGTTCAAGTTTCTACTCAGAATAATACTACAGATCCTGAGATCGTGTCAGCTCCAATATCCAAAGAGCGTTTGATTCAGATATCCTTCCAAAAACTAGCGGCAATTTCTGAAAACTATGATTTGCTTTGTAATTTGTTTTTGCTACTCAAAGTTTTGTTGGTTGATTTTCGCGAGTATACGGACTTTGATTCTTGGCAAACTATGAACAAAAACGAACTCGAGATGGTCAAAGAGAACTTGAATTCGGAGAGTAATTCGGAAAGTTTTTTGCAAGTTATAAAGCAATATTTGAATAGCAATGTTGGACAATTTTTGATGGATGAAAACCTAAAGAAACTTTATAGCGAGGTGAGCTTGGTTTGATGTGGTTTTGACAATTGAAACATTCCAAAATAATCTGGAACAATGTCAATCTTTTTTGCACTTTTGTGTGGTCTATCCTACGCTATTAATAATATTTGGACCAACCAAGTGCCAGCTGAACTATCAGGAAAGCTAGTTTTTTATAGATCGTTTTTGGTTTTTTTGATCAATCTTGTTTTGACATTTTTACTTTGGAAATTAATTCCTGACGTCTTTCCAGTGAATTTTGACACAGTTGCAATTCTACAAAATATTGGCTTGGCTTCATTTTTGTTCATTGGGTTAATTTTTCTATTCAAAGCCTTGGAAAAAGGTCCTGTGAGTATTGTAGGTTCAATAACAGGCTCAACTGGAATTGTCTCGGCATTACTTGCTAGTTTCATTTATAGTGAAAGCCTGGGTTTTGTAAGGATTGGCGGAATATTGTTAGGTGTGCTTTGTTTGTTTTTAATTTCATTAGATTTTAAGAATCTAAAAAGTATATTCAATCAAAAAAATGGTGTAGGGCACGGATTGATTTGTTTTGTCTTTTTTGGAATTGGTTTTACTTTTACAAAACCGTTAATAATAGCACTTGGTCCCATCTTTTTTTCTGTAATTGTTGAATTGACCAATAGTGTTTTGGCATTATTATATCTTTATTTTTCAAAGCAAAATGTTTTTGAACGATCTGGTAAAATTAATTTCGAGGCACCTTTTTCAGTTTACAAAAAGCACTTGAGATATCTTATAATTTCTTCAATGTTGATTGTGATCGCTGGTCTTTCTCAGAGCTTTGCTTTGACCTTTGGTTCTATTTCAGTCATTGAACCAATAATCAGGACTAGTTTAGCCTTTTCAACAATAGGTTTGTCATTATTTTTCCTCAAAGAAAAGCTTAGTAATATCGAAATTGTGAGTTTGATAGGTTTGGTTGCAAGTTTAATTTTGATTGGGTTATAGATTCTGGAATTCGATTTCAAAGATTATAAAAAGAGGAATTCGAGAATAAACCTCAAAAAAATCTAGCTTTTCAATGCGGCTCTGAAGAATTGGTAACGGTTCTATGATTTGGTTGATTTTCATTCCAGCTTTTTGAATTTCTTGGAACATTTGGCTGATTGGCTTGTGATAATGAACTATTTCAATTTTGCCAAACAATAGATCGGACACTGGACGCGGCGTTAGATAATCTCCCCAAACTGCGTAATCAAGATCTCTTACTTTGGATTTTCGGTAGCCGAGCACGAACGAATTTTCATCTTTACCACGCGTTGTTTCTGAGCCCCATTTGACTGGATGATGAGCCGAAAAAAGCATCTTTGTATTAGGGTTTACGTATTCCTTAATTCTACTTAGAGATGTGACCCAATCCTCAACATAATGCATCGTCAGACTAGAATAAACAAAATC
>JAYTWQ010000065.1:0-2729 GCA_043743355.1 bacterium
TGGCTGAATTTAGTGGTGTTTTGGGGCATATTTTAGATGTCAATATACTTAAAAATAGAATATAAACTAGCTTTTTGTCAACAAGTCTCGAATCGCAGCAGCCATTTCAAAGTCCATAGCATCAATTGCAATCTGTAACCTTTCAGAAAGTTCGCTTTGATCAAGCTTAAGAGCTTGTAATTCACTTATTTTTTGAGTTTTGAGCGTTTCAAAATTGTCATAAACTTGTTTGCCTTTGTTACTGCTTCGAGACATTTTCATTTCGCCATGAATGGAGTTTGAATTAACACCATAACGATTGAGCTGCTTTGATCCTGCGCCGTCCTTGTAGTTATTCATTATCTTAACCTCGTCAAAAGGATCTACAATCTCGAATCCATTCTGGGTCAATCTTGCACCAGCCTTTCCATAATCTTCATCTTTTTCAATTTCTTCTCGTACATCGTCCGCAATTGTCTTTAGTTGCCGAACGGTAGAAGTTGGAGTAATATTATTTTCAAAATTGAACTTGTTTTGCATTTCGCGGCGTCTTTCGGTTTCGTCAATAGCTAATCTCATGCTCCGAGTAATAGTATCGGCATACATAATAACGGTACCTTCACTATGCCTAGCTGCTCGACCGATAATCTGAATAAGAGAAGTTCTAGAACGCAAAAAGCCTTCTTTGTCAGCATCAAAAATTGCAACTAGTGAAACCTCAGGTAAATCCAAACCCTCTCTAAGTAAGTTAATTCCAATAAGAACATCGTACCGTCCACGACGCAAATCAGCGAGAATATCAAGTCGATCAAGAGTCTGGACATCACTGTGAATGTACGCACTCTTGATGTTAATCTGTTTGAAGTATATATCAAGCTCTTCTGAGAATTTTTTGGTTAAGGTTGTAATCAGTACACGCTGCCCAGCCAGAACTCTCTTTCTTACCTGCTCCAGAACATCCTCCACCTGATTATTGACAGGCTTGAGAACGATTAAAGGATCAAGTAACCCTGTGGGTCGAATCAAAGCTTCACTTACCAAAACATCCCGTTTTAAAGATTTTTCTAATTTTACTTTTAGTGGTTTTTTTGGAGTTTTTGTTTTCAATTCAATATTATCAGCATTCAGATCTGTTTTTAATTTTTTTGTAGATGTCTTTGCTTTTGCCATCATGTTTTTAATAAACTCTACTTTTCTTTTTTAGTCAAAGATTGTGTCTGAGTTGATTAAATATCAGTGAGATGTCTTAAAATGAGTTCTTAGTTAATTTTGCTCTAAACAGTAAGACTTTTTTCAATACTTTTTCAATACTGAACAGAAGAATTATGTTATTCGATTTAAAATGACTTCTCTGCAAATTGTTCAAGCTATATTTAGCCACCTTTATAAAATTTAATAATAATTTGCCAAATAAAAAAACGTATGATATAATTAAAGATGAGTCAATAAAAATTTAACAAAAATACATAATATGTCCAAAACCAATAATAAAAAAATAAACAGAATAATCAAATCAACATTCCTTTCGTTAGTACTTTCTGCAACGATGTTTTCAAATCTTAATAATGTTTCTTTACTTTTTGACCAGGTAAGCGTATCTGCTATACAACCAAATTTTTCTTTATGTGGATTGCAATGTACCAATCTTACAACACATTATGTTGGGTATAACAGAACTAACCGAGCGACTTTGAATGGTGTAGATTCAATTCTTCCTCCAAGTGCAGACACAATTTACCCTCAATCTAGCAATTACAGAAACATTGAAACTTCTCCTAACATAGATACTCAAACAGTAAATGGCAATAATGGAGAATATGCAGATTCAATTCACAGATTAGATGAAATAAAAGTTGGATCTATTAGAAAGAGCGAAACTCAAAAAGTAAACACTATTTTACCTAATTCTTCTACTTCAGCAACCGTAAAACTTATTTGGGGTGATACCATTACAATAACTTCCAATACTTTGCCAGTTGGCACTCCTGTCTCAATGCAGCTAAAGCAAAATGGTGGTGGTTTTGGCGATCCTGTATCAATTAATGCAGCGTATGATGTCAAAATGAATACATACATCGACGGAGCGGCAGATAGTGATTTATCATATCAAATTGTTAAAGTTCCAGGGACAAATGATTATACAGAATTTGGTAACTTTAATGGAAATAGTATTATTACTGTGGCGGTTGGTCAAAAAATCAAAATTGAATCAAAGCTTGAGGCGACGGATCAGGTGTTTGTAGGAACCGAAAATCAAATTTTGAATGGAGCTGATTCTATCGATCATAAACTAAATATTTTGACACCAAATGTAAGTTTTACTTCTGCTAGTGGACTTATTATGAGTGAAGACAATTTGACAGTAACTGTTCCTGATAGCGATGGAGTTAATCAAATAATCGAATCAGCAAGCCCCAATCTTGGAGATGGTAATGGTGATGGAATTAAAGACTATTTACAAGGAAATGTAACATCAATTTTGGACCCAATCTCAAATAAATATATAACAATTGCAGCCGATCCTACTTCTGTTTGTCAGAGTCTTAATAATGTAGAATCACTATCCGAAACAGCTAATCAAAAACAAGACATTAACTATTCTTACCCATTCGGTTTTTTGAGTTTTGAATCTCCTTGTAATTCAACAATTAAAGTAAAAATATATTGGCATGGTCAAAGTACTAGCCAAAATTTGGAGTTACGCAAATATAATCAGACAAATCAGAATTATATCCCAGTTCCAAATGCAG
>JAYTWQ010000066.1:0-4989 GCA_043743355.1 bacterium
GCATTTTTGTCTTGATTACTCGTTCTCTAGATCCTGAAACAAGTTCAGGATGACAATCGGTGATTTCTAATCCGAAATTTAAAATAGATTGAGTTTAAAGATTTGTTCCATTTAGTCTTATACTCTTTCTCCAACAATATCTATTTTGTATTTAAAAACCTAATATCGAAACTTAATATTTCCTTTACCACAAACGATTTGGTTCATTTTTGAGAATAAAAGAACCCTCGTCATTCTGAGTGAAACGAAGAATCTGCTGGTTATTAATATACTAAAAGTTGATTTTAACACTATAATTTATAACAGATCTTTCGTTTGTCGTTGCGACGCTATATTCTGATAAACCGAATCAACTTCGAACTTGCTCAAAGTGACGATTGTATTCTGAGATTGAAAAATAAAATGAGAATGTTAAAATACCTTGTTTATAATATTATTTTGAGTTTCGATATTTAGGTTTAAAAACTTCCTCCTATCTAGGAGGTGGCAAAACGAAATGGAAAGTGGTTTCGGGTCTCCCGAACAGAGCCTCGCCACGACAGTTTTGACGGTGGTAACCTTAATGACTTTCACAAACGATTGTAAACGGAACGGGTTTATTCCTACAAGGCAAGTTTGCGTAGGCGGTTACAAAGCTAAGTTTTTATAGGGGTAACATTAGTTCTAAAAAGTTTATATAAAATTAAGTATAAAATATTATAAAGTTATCCAAAATAATCTAATATTTACATAATAAAAAAAGTTCAACAAAAAATTACCCGCTAGGGTAAAATTAAAATAAGATTGATGGCGGAACCGGCGGGGTTCGAACCCGTGACCTCTGCCGTGACAGGGCAGCGCTCTAACCAGCTGAGCTACGATTCCGAAAATGAATTATTTTTTCTTTGTGAAGAATTTTTGGTATGGCTTGTCGTTTTTTATTTCTAATAGCTATTACTAATGATATCATTTTGATTATGCCGTACCAAAAAATTAAATTTGGTGGCGAGACTAGGATTCGAACCTAGAATCTTCTGGTTATGAGCCAGACGAGCTACCATTACTCTATCTCGCGATGATATATTCAAGTGGTGGGTAGTATAGGATTCGAACCTATGACCTTTTCGGTGTAAACGAACTGCGCTACCGCTGCGCCAACCACCCATAATTTTGATATATAATTAACTGCACAAGTACATCCAAGTAAATATCAACCTTATTAGAATTTTTGTCAAGGAATGTTATTGACGATTTGAATGAACGATGTGATTTAGAGCTCAAAGAATGAAAGTACTATTTTGTCTATTTGAGTTAAGTCAGTTTGAGGTTTGTATTTGTTCAAAACCAACCAAATTTAATGATTTGCAAATAAATTGCAATACAAAAACTTGTGCATTATTATTAATTATTCTATAATACTATTTAATAAACATTTAAGATGCAAAATATCAACAACAACTCCAAAACCGCTTTAGAAAAAATGAATGAGCACGCCAATTCTTTTGGAACGAAGATGTCTGATATTATTTCTTCGACTGTTGGGAGCTGGAGATTTATATTAATACAATCCACAATTATTGCTTTTTGGATTTTTTTTAATACACAGATTCCAGAAATTGGAATCAAAATTGGTAACTTTTTATTAAAGCCTTGGGATGCTTATCCATTCATTTTCCTAAATCTAACCTTGTCTTTTCAGGCAGCATACACTGCGCCAATTATTATGATGTCACAAAATAGACAATCGTTAATTGATCGATATAATGCAGAAGACGACTATCGGGTGAATCGAGAGGCCAAAGAAGATGTGGAACATATCAAGCGAGAATTAATGTTGGTTCACGAAAAACTGTTAAAGCATCAAGATATTCAGAGCGATATTTCCAAAATTACTTCACAAATTAATGAAATTAAAAATCTTTTAGTAAAATAATCGTTTATTTAAAGCATTTTCTCGAACATATTTGACTTTATAAAAAATCAATGATATAATCCAAAAGTAATTCAAAAATAAATGCAGAATTATTTTCTTACACACAAAAATATATTAAATACAGAAATTATGTCAGAATTAGAACTTATCAACCTCGTAGCTTCATCGGAACGCACACCACAGTTAGCTGAATATTGGACCAAAAGGTACAAAAAATTCCTTGAGGAAAAATTATTTGTAATCAGCGAAAAAACCAAAAGCATTTTGATGCAAAAAGAGGTTGTTGGTTCTCCTACTACACCTTTTGGACATATCGACCTCTTACGATTCGTTAACAAAAATAACTGCTTGGAAGAGGTTGCTCTTCAAAACTCTGTCGAAACGGCTATTAGATTTTTGGATTCTTGTATCGAAACCATAGAATTTGGGGATGACGCTCGTCAAATTGTAGTTGAGTTTCGTAAGGTTGGACTCGGTGTAATTGGATTTGAAGAATATCTAATCGCCAAAAATTCAACATCGAAAGAAGACGAAATAAACTACCTTGGTAATATTATTTCTGGAAGTGCATATCGTGCCAGTGAAGCTTTGGCAGAAGAAAAAGGTGTCTGTGGAAAATGGAACTCAATCAAAATAGAACTTCGACCAAAGCCTTTTGAGTTCTGGTATGATACTGTTACTGGAGATATCAAAAATGGTTTAGAGTTGATGGAAGATTTTGATGAGAGTAATATTGAACTTTCAAATTTTGAGATTATTCCTAGGCGAAATAGTCATATCTTACTTTATCCCGTCGAATCTAGTTGGCAATTATGGAGTGATCGTGAAGAGCCAACAAAACCAAGAATTATTGAAGAACATTTTCAGGAAAAAATCTCAAAGTCAGACATCGCTGAGTTAAATTCAGAAAAATCATTCGAACCTTCTTATAACGAAAAGAAAGTCAAAGGGTTAGATTCAACCAAAAAACTTTTAGGGTTAGGTTCTATCATTAACACAGGCAAAAAAGTGGTGCACGAATGGTTTAAGGATGATGAAAAAGCAGAAACAATAATCGAGAACAACCTCAACAAATCAGTTGGTCAAATTGATTCAATGCTTGTAGATGATTCTTTGGAGCATAGTGAATTCAAAAAACCTCAAAATAATTCAACTGTTGCCACAACTAACACTTCAAAAGAAGACCTTGCAAAATTTGCCTTTCCAAAAAATACTGCTACATTTAACGCACCCTTAACTGATTTTACAATTAATGATATTGTTAAAGTAATCAACAAAAAATCAGAATTATTTGGTAATATTTTTCAAGTTCATGATTTGGAATACGATGAATATTCGACTTCTTATCTTGTGACTCTTGATTCCAAAGAAGGCATGATTGTTAGAGATTCAGAGCTGGAAAAATTAACAATCGATCAACTCCTCACAGATTCTAAAGTACTTCCTAAAGTTACCGCAGCTGGCGTAATTTTCTCACAAGATGGGCAAAAAGTTGCTCTGCAGATATCTTCCAAAACCTTACCTCAATTAAGCAATTGTAGTGTTAAAGAGTCGTTAGATTCCCAGCTTTTGACTAACTTAAAAGCGATCTACAAATTGACTCCTGAATTCAGCGATATCTCGGCAATTGTAGTCAAGCAAAATAGTATCATGGTTTCCTACATATTGACTTTGAATTCTGATCTAATTAGTTCTGAACTGGGATGGTTCGGGCTACATGAAGTATATGATGATGAATCAAGGAATCTAGTAACTACATCGGTAGAAAAAACCAAACGATTGCAAAACTCAATCAAATCCAAAGCAAACGAAATCGTAATGCAAAAATTAGCTGAGCAGACAAAGCTTTTGGAGGCTGACTATCAACAAAAAATATATGATCAGAAACTGGTTGTTGTTGCTGAAGCAAAAGCTAGCTACGAATCATTGATCAAAGATTTGAAATACAAACTCCAAGAAAAGACCAAAGAGTATTTTGACTCTCAAGAACTAACAAAAATTGAAAAGTCTCAATTAGACGCAAAAATTCTACAACTTGAAAATTCCAAAAACTTAATATTAGAAGAAAAAGATAAATCGTTATTGGAGATTAAAGAAAATGATCAATTAGAAATTCAGAATATCAAAAGTAAAATTGAAGGCTTTCAAAAAATTAACACTTCATTAGAAACCGAAACCGAAAACCTAAAATTGGAAATTCTAGAATGCAAAAATGATAATGATAAAATTTTAGCTAATTGCAAAGATCTAGAATTGCAAAACGAAATTTTTGGAAATGAAATTTTTGAGCAAAAAAATAATCTTCAAGAATTAGAATTAAATAGTTCAAATCTTTTGAACCAAGTCAAAGAATTGGAAAAGCAATTGTCCATAAAAGAAGAAAAAGCGCGGTTAATTTTAACTTCAAATATAGAACAATTAACGTCAAAAGATAAAGAAATTCAATTGATTTCGAGTTCACACAAAGAACAATTAGTTCAAATTCAAACTCAAGTTGATTTAAAACATGATGAGTATTTGGAATACATCAAAAAGTCAAAAATTGAATACGAATCAAACGTCAAAGAACTTAACAACCAATTGGAGCAAAAGGAACAAGAAGTAAAAAATGTTCAAAATCAAAAACAATTAGATATTACTAATATTTCTAACCAAAAAGATGATATTTACAACTCAAAGCTATCTGAAATTAAATCAAAATACGAAAACGAAGTTGAAGAACTGAACCTAATTATAAGATCCAAACAAAGTGAAATTAGGAATCTAAGTGCCATAAAAGATAACGAGTTAAAGCTAGCACTAGATGAACAAAATAAAGTAAGGTTAGATCTTGAACAGATGTGTTTGGCTCGTATTGAACAACAAAGGGATGCAGAAGCACAATTCCAAAAAATTCTAACTTCTAGGTTTGAGAATCAGTCTCAAGTTTTGGCAACCAAATACGACGCTGATATTCAAAAGCAAGAAGAAGAACTAAGAAATATTTTAGTTCAAAAAGAAAATGAATACAAAACGAATCTTAACAGGCAAAAACAATATTACGAAGATTTGATCAAAAAAATGACCTTCGTGCCTGT
>JAYTWQ010000067.1:0-3658 GCA_043743355.1 bacterium
AGTTGAACTCATGATAATTAAGTTAAAGTAATGTTTAACCCAGTAATGGTAACATACTTTAGTGTTTTTGTCCTCTTAAAAATGGACATTAACTCAAAAATTCGAGATTGCACCAGTCACCAAATCAGAAATCAGTCTAGCTCAAGAGTATTGCGAAGAATGTTCAGACTTTGAAGATGCGGTTGAAATTGCTATTTGTGAACTCCAAAAATTCGATTTATTCGTAACAGCAGACAAAAAGCTCTTCAGCAAAATGCAGAAACTCCAGATTGCTGGACTCAAGCTAGAATTGGTGAAATAGCTTACGTCTTTTACATTCAAAATAATAAGTTTCAAAATAATTAATAGCTTGCTATTTTTGGATCCTCAGTCAAGCTGAAGATGACTAGTGTAGAATTTAGAAGTCCAAACATTTATGTTCGAATAGTATAATTTGCCAAATAAAACAACCTTTGATATAATATAAAAGTAATGGCAATCGAACTAGATCTCAAAACTATTGGAAAAAAAGCTCCAGCCAAAATTCAAGTAGTTAATCCCAATAATCTCCACCGAATGACACGTGTGATTGGGGACCTTGACCACAAATATCTCGAAATGAATGCCAAAGAAGAGGCAGAAGAATTAGGTCTCAAATACATTGATCTATATGGTTTTCCGATAGATTCAAGTCATCTTGGAATACTTTCAAAAGACAATTTAGTAAAATATAAAATGGGAGTTTTTGCCCAAAAAGAAAAAAATCTATATCTGGTAACTAATCAATTAAATGAAAAGTTACAAAAACCCCTCAAAGACAAGCTGACTAAGGACGGATACACGTTCGTAACCTTTTTTTGTTCCAAATTATCAATGGACAAGTTAATTGCAGCGTACGCTAATGTAATTGTTCAGGTTGAAGTCTCAGATGATATCAATATAGATGCACGAAAATTAGCAAAATACAATGACAAATATTCTGATTTTGATCTAAATGCAAGTAAATATTCTACTTCTGAATTGATAGAAAGAGTATTAAAAATTGCTCTTGATGCTAAAGCTTCCGATATTCACTTTGAGCCTGAAAAAGAATATTATCATATAAGATTGCGGCTCGATGGCGTTTTGCAAGATCTCGCAAAAGTTCCCAAGAACCTTCAGCACGGAATCGAAAGTCGTATTAAAATCATCTCAAAATTAAAGCTAAATGTTTCTGCCGCAACACAAGATGGTCGGTTTTCTTTTAATATTGGTGGTAAAGACATAGATGTTCGTGTCTCAATGCTCCCTTCTGGTTACGGATATTCAATCGTAATGAGATTACTCGGAACTGACGGACTATTACTTAATATGGATGCACTTGGATTCTCTACTCAAGCCAAAGAAGTTGTGTTGCGAGCGATTGCCAAGCCACAAGGAATGATATTGACAACTGGACCTACAGGTTCTGGGAAAACAACCACACTTTACACATTTTTGCAAGATCTGAACAATGGTGAAAATAAAATAATAACCCTTGAAGATCCTATTGAATACAAGATTGAAGGAGTTTCTCAGACTCAGATTAGTACAGAATCCAATTACACATTTGCAAATGGTCTAAAATCAATTCTTAGGCAAGATCCAGATATTGTGATGGTTGGAGAAATAAGAGATCTTGAAACTGCAGAGATTGCTGTTCAGGCTGCTTTTACTGGACATCAAGTTTTATCAACAATTCACACTAACGACGCAACTGGATCTATACCTAGAATGCTACAAATGGGATTGAAAGGATATCTAATTGCCGACTCGCTTCTTATTGCTATTGGACAAAGATTAGTCCGAAAGTTATGCGTGTTTTGCAAACACAAAGTGTTACTCGATGACAGTCAAAAAGCTATGGTAGCTGAGGAGTTAGCCAAACTTCCACCTAACTATATGTCAACATTACCACCCAAACTAGAATTTTATGGGGCGAGTGGTTGTGCAAAATGTAATAATTTGGGTTACAAAGGTCGAGTAGGAGTATATGAGATTCTTGAGATGAGCGATCCTATTCGTGTTCTTCTATCAGATCCTAACATCTCACTAGTTCAAGTAAGGCAAACTGCAAGAGCAGCTGGAATGGTTACTATGTATCAAGATGGTTTAATAAAGTGCTTAAGCGGACTTACGGATATCAAAGAACTTAGTAACAATGTTAGTCGGTAAAATCTTCTTTTAATTAAACTAAGGAACTGTATGCATCATTCTGAGCAAGGCGAAGAATCTGTTATAAATTGTATCGCAAAAAACTAAATATTTATTCAAAATAACTTAATAGATCTTTCACGATTTTCAAGATGACGATATTGGGACTTGATTTGTAAAAGAGTATAGAAATTATACCTTAAATCCAAAAGTTCCTATAGATAAAATTGACATACCAATTAAATCCAAAAAAATAGACAATTACTGAGAAAATAAGAAAAACTAAAAACATCAAAACAACGCTTTTTTTATCAAACTTTTGAATCAAATTATCAAATCTACTTTCAATTTTGTTTTCTGAAAAATATAAAACCAAGTTGGCTATAAAAAATACTGGAAAACCAACCAATGCTAAATATTGCCAGAGTGCAAGAGTATTAAGAAAACCACTAAAATTCAAACTTTTTGCAAGCCACGAAAAAATTGTACCAAGTATAAATACTAAGACCGCAAACAATGTTACGCTCATTGAGCCGACTAAAGAGATATACAAGAATTTGGATTCTAATGAATTTTTTTGGATCGGCATATCATTTTTTATTCAATTAAATTGTTAGTTATAATATAGACCAGAGTGCATCTTTTTGTCAATAATCTATTTGAGTAACATTGTGATTTCATTGCATACTTCAAGCATATTCTCAAGAGTTGGTTCAAAGTCAGATTTTTGAGAAAGTTCAAAACCTTCAAACAACGGGATTAAATGCAAGTGAAAATGTGGAATTTGACGACCATCGACCATTTGACCAACTCTAATGCAAGAAGTTACTTTTTGAATTACAGGTGCAATTTTTCGAGCAGTTTTGTGAATTGTCAAATAGTATTCTTCAGGAAGGTCTAACCAGTTATCAATTTCAAGTTTTGAAACAACCAAAGTATGTCCTTTTTGGAGCGGATTGATATCTAAAAAAGCAAATGTGAATTCATCTTCATAGATTTTGTAACACGGAATTTCGCCATTAATTATTTTGGAAAAGATTGTCATTTTGTTGTTTTTAAAGTTTTAACCACTCCCTTCTAAATTTTCAAATTAACAAATTTACGTCCGTCACCCTCAGCTTGACTGGAGATCTAAAAATAGCTAATTTATAAAAACCTGTTCCTAAATCTTTTAGAAAATAATGTAATTACTATGCCACATCTAAGTCTATTCCAAACTCTAATGAATCACAAGTGTGAAATATTAATTTTAAGAGTGTGAAACCAGTTTAGAATGACAACTATTTTGGTGTGTTTGAACATGTTTTAATATTATCTAAATGTAAATACTATAAATAAATTGATACTAACTCTACAATCGAACCAAAAATTTGTCAATAATTTAACTCTACAGTATAATTAAATGTAATATGCAATTCAAACCAAAATTCAACATTTTTAGTAGACTATGGGCTTTACGTTACAGATTTTATGCTCTTTTAGTGGTTTTTCTCTTGCCTGCATTATT
>JAYTWQ010000068.1:0-6212 GCA_043743355.1 bacterium
AGAATCTCACTAATTGGAATAAAGTTTTTGGCAATATTATCAATACTTACTTCGTACAGTTGTTGCTGTGCTCTATCCAAAACATCAATTGGAGCTTCAGATTCACTAGTTGCAAGGTCGGTAATATTAGCACCAACTTTGAGCAATGTCCGCATCAAGTACTTGTCTTTTAGAATACTAACTGTCGATTCAGTCCCGATTGATAAGGAGCTTTTGGCAATTAATTCAAGGAGGTAATCTTGGTCAAGGTTAGTATCATTACCAGTTTTTTTGGTTTGCATTTCGATCTCGTTAAGTAACGAAATTACATCGCACATCTTGTTACCAGACCATAGCTTGACCATTATTTCAAAAACTGCCTTGTTCTTTAGATCATAATAATAATCAGGCTTAAGTCTATCGACGACCTCGTTCAAAATATCATTATTGAGTAAAATTGAGCCTAGAAGTGATTGCTCTGCCTGAACATCGCATGGGGGAATATAAGCTGTCAAGGAATTATTTTTGGATTGTGTTGCCATATTTGTAATCTTGTTTCAAAAGTCTTCAATTGTCAAAATAAAATTTGTAGTTACTTATTGATTTTTGTTTTGTTAGTATTAGTTGGATCTCTTAATTCCATTAGATTACCAAAGAATTTGTCAACTTCCTTATTGACATTCATTTTTTCAACTAACTTTACAGCTTTTGCCTGATTTTGCTTTGAAGCCTGATAGTTTGTGGAATTGGATGGAGTGGTGCTAGTTGATGAATTAAAAAAGTTTTTGATTTGGGCTGCGACTGTGCTGCGACTGAGACTGTATAATTCCCTAGATGATTGGATTACAAATGATGTTTGTCCTTGTAATTGTTCAAATAATGGCGGAAGCGTATGCCCCAAAAAAGGCTCTAATATTTTGTGTTCTGTTCCAAGCTTAATTGCTATCTCGCCGCGATCTAGACTCAAAAGCTGATTAGCTGTTACTAAACCACCGAACTCTTTTGCTATCTCTTTGGCATCATCTGCCCCAACCCTAAAACTTATAATAGTTCCAACATTTCCAAAAATTGCATTCTTTACGTGCATCGAACCGCTTTCTGTCAATTGAGCTATATATTGATGAGCAAGTATTAGGTTCAATCGGTATTTTCGAGCTTCGGAAAGAATTCCTGCAAAAGATTCTGTAGTAAAATTCTGGAATTCATCAATATAAAGAAAAAAATCTTGCCTTGAATGTTCTGGAATATCCACACGACTCATTGTGGCAATCTCTAATTTGGATATCAAAAGTGAACCCAAAAGATTTGAATTTTCTTCACCTAATTTACCTTTAGAAAGATTGGCAATCAAAATTTTGCCAGAGTCCATAATGTCCCTAAAGTCAATTGTACTATCAATTTGTCCAAGAATATTACGAATTAATTCATTACTAAAAAACTGACCTACTTTGTTCAGAATTGGTGCTATAGCCTCTGTTCGATATTTGTCATTGAATTTGTTAAATTCCAAAGTCCAAAAATTCTTGATTAATGGATCATCCACTTTATTCACAATTTTCTTTCTATATTTTTCATCGGTTAATAATCTTACAACACCGAGCAAAGTGCTTCCTTTATTTTCTAAAAGGGTCAACAGTGTATTAGAGAGAATGTACTCCATCCTAGAACTCCACGCTCCACGCCATATCTTGTTAAACACTGCCATCAGTGATGAAGTGATAAGAAACGATTCCTCTCCGCGTTGAGCCTCCAATATATTCAAACCAACAGGAAATTCTGTGTCGGCAGGATTAAAATAAACTACATCTTTGTGTCTGTGAGGAGGAATTCTATCTAATATATACTCGCTCGAATCACCGTGAGGGTCAATAAAACAAACCCCTAAACCATTATAGATATCTTGTAATATCATATTAGTTAGCAAAGTAGTTTTGCCCATGCCTGTCTTACCCACGATATATACATGTTTACGCCGATCAGATCCATCAATCCCAAAAACATCCTTGGTTGTGGAATCTTTTCGATTACCAATATAACATTCAGTCGAATTTTGAATCATATTAAAATTAATTATTACATACTATTTGAATTATTGCAATAGCATAAAACAGCTTATTTTGACACAACAAAAAAAGTATGATAAAATAAATGATAAACTTAACTTAACAAAAAAAAATATGTTTAAATTATTAACTACATTTACTACAAAACAATTCTCAAAATTAACCGTTTGGTTAATGCTTTTTAGTGTTGCAATGTTCGGTACTGCTCTAATCACTGGAACTGTAACAACTCTTCGAGACATGGATGCCAATCTTGGAATACTCAAAAGACAAAAAGCTCCAGGATTCGATCTCGTTGACAAAAAAGTAGTGGATCAGATCCTTGGAAAGAAACAAATCAAAGTCAAAGCAGTGAGCGGAGAAGACATAGGTAACACAGTAGTAGAAGGTGCTACTGATTTTGTTGGTGACCAGATAAGTTCATTCATTTCCAGTTTGATTCCTAATTGTATATCGGCATGGGGATTCTCTTCTTGTCATAACTTAACTGATGATGAACTCAAAAAAGCCACCGAAGCAGCAAATAACAAAACAATTGCTCCAAATACTGCCAAAGCTTTGAATACAACTCTCTCAGGTCATTTTAATAATATCGTTGGTTCAATCACTCGAAAAGTTACAGGCAAACTAATGGGAGCTCTTACCAAAGACATTATGTTGTTACTCAAAGACACATTTGCGGTGTTTGATAAGTACGTCAAAATTCTGGAAGGATTAGCGGATAGTTATTCTGGTACTAGGATTGCAATTGGATACCTAATCTATAGAGATCTAGAAGGAGAAAACGGCAAAGGTAGTGGTAACTTTTTATCTTCAGACCAATTCACCAAATCCATGCTTACAAGTTCTGGTACCAATAGTAATTTTCCTGACAAACCCTATTTGTTACGAGTCGTCACTGATGGAGTAGCTTGGCTTGATTTTATGAATGTTCAAAGGTTCTCACAATATGATATAATCGGAGGTGCGTACAAGGGTGGCTTGATAGACAGCAAAACCGCAGGCACAGCAACCCAAATTACCAACACAATCGGTCAATTCACTGAACAGAATTTCTTTACACAAATGGAGAACTCGATTGACAAAGCACTTCTTGGAGCAAATTGTCAAAATAGTAATGGTATATTCAATACACCAATCTTTGGAGCATTTGCAAGTAGCGGTCTTGGTAACCCATGCCAATTTGAAAATGCTAACTCCGTAAAACAAGCTCTAAAAATAAGACAAGCTCAAATTCAAGCTTTTACAAACTCCAAAATAAACCAATATCAACTAGTTGCACCTGCGGATTGCAAGGCACGTGGATATTTTAATGTAGTTTACCCAGACAAAGAAGATCCTGCTAATCCAGGACACAAATTAACTAAAGAATCTTATGATGTAGAATACAAGCAAAACAATCCTGGCGTTCTTGGAAGAGCGTTGGCAACATCAGCTAGACAAATCGAAAGAATTGATATAAGCGCAAGCGAATGCGAAACATTCAAAACTATTCAACAACGAAAAGCAGAATATGCAACTAATCAAACTGGAAACATTAATAACCAGCTCAATACAGGAAATGAATACAAAACTTCAATTACAAATAAAATACTTGGTGCTGTTGTGGGAGGTCTCAAAATTCCACAAGTAGATCTCAAAAAAGACCAAGCTGGTCAAGCAGCGGATAAAGATATTTTTCAGCAATTCATTAATACATCGGTCAGTACCTTCAATGATTTTGCCAAACCCTTATTCCTTCAGTTTGACCTAAGATTCAAAACCTTACTTGAAGCTGGAGAAAAAGTCACTAATGGAGCTGGAGCTGGGGACAAGCTAAAAAAAAGTATTGAATTCATCAAAAACACAATTGGAAATCAGGTAAAAGATAACCTCAATAACCTTACCGAAAATTACAAAAAATATCGTGAACAAATATCTAACATCAAAGAAGATCAAAACAATTCTCTTTCGGTGGCTGGAGAAGTACTATCCGACATTGCATAAATTAATTGACATTCTTTCTTTTAACCTAAAAAATACAAAAATGAAAAACATATTCTCATCCTTCACAACGGTCCAAAAACAATTCATAGCTATTCTTATTGCATTATCAATAACTGGAGTAGCTGGTAGCATATACTATCTCAAATCAACGGATAATCTCAAGAATCTGACCCTCAACAATCTCGCATCTGAACAAAAAATCGTTGGTGGCAGCGAGAATATAACTCAAGCCGTTAACGAAATCAAAGGTCAATTGAATCAAGTAGATCCAGAGTCGCTTTTGTTCGAGCAAGTTGACCTTGCGGACCTTAGAATTTATCCTCAACAATGGGTCGCCAACAGATTCACAAAAGAACAACAGGCTAATGCACTAATTAGCGGACCAGATGCTGACCCAGATGGAGATGGAATTCCTAATCGGCTTGAATTAATTAACGGTTCCAATCCTCTGAGTGCATATTCTCTATGTGGAGACAGTCAATCCGACAAAAATGGCTGTACCAAAAATGATAAGCAAATGCTTGATTCAGGCCTTAACCCTTTAACAGGACTCAAAGCGGAAGATGAAGGTAGGTTCAACATCAAAAGAGTAGACAAAAACATTGTTCCATCTATTCAAGATTCTTTTGCCAATGCTGAGGCTGAAGGCGTAACATTCACAGAACTATATGAAAAAGCGAGAACAATCGATCTCAACCCCGAATTCAAAGCAACCAAAATCACCAAAGTCAAAACTGATCGAGATTCAATCCTCAAATATCTTGACTCAAGATTCGAAAGTATCAAAGGTGCAGATGCGAATGACGAACTACTCACGTTCACAAATATCTACAAGTTAGTCGATATCAAAAAAGTGATTGAACTAGAAGATTATTACAAATCAATCCAAAGCAGTCTCGAACCGTTAGCAACCCCAAGTATTTACAGCAATTTTCAGAGAGGCAGCGTAATGCTCGTCAAAAAAATCTTAAAAGTCATAGACCTTCGAAAACAAAACATTCTGTCTGGTAACTCAGACACCGAAAAATTCAAAGAAAGCAACAAAAAAGCAGCCTTAGAACTATTCTGGACATATAGGCGAATCAACGACGACCAGCGAATCGTCGAAATTATTATTAGTAACGGCGAGGCAGCAATTGCAGCTAATGAGGCTGAAACTATGCAGTCAAATTCAGGTCAGTAGTAAAGAGAAAAAATCATACAATGGCAGGATAGACCCACCTCTACAACCAAACAAAATATATGTCACAAAAACGACTTCCAACACCATCTCAAGATGCAGGTAACTGGGAAACTATCCTCAACGAACACATTGCTCAGACCAAGAATCCACTCAACGGAGCCTTTAATAGCTTTGACCAATTCTCATCTCGCCCAACCAATCTCACAGCTGATGATGCAGGTCGAACTTATCTATGTACCCAGACAGGTAACTGGCACGAATGGAGCGGCACTGAATGGAAAGTTCAGAACAAGTCTGAGATTAATGTTAAGGATTATGGAGCTGTGGGAAATGGAGTTGCGGATGATACGGCGGCGATACAAGCAGCGATCAATAGCATTGCGATTGTAGCAGGAACAGTGGTTACTGGCGACGGCTCAATACATATTCCAGCAGGTAATTACAAAGTAAGTGGAGAAATAATAGTGCCAATTTCAGTCAAGATCATTGGAGCTGGTAAAGAGGTCACAAAAGTAATACATAGCGATAATAATATTTGTTTTAACAACTCTTTTGAGGGTATGGCTTATGCTTCAACAGAATTCAGAGATTTCACCTTGTATCATACTTATACAAATAACCCTAATGCGATCGGAATATTAACTAGCGGTTCTGGATACGGTGTTTATTTCAAAAATCTTAATGTTCAAGGATTTAATGGAGGGGTTGGCGTGGAACTCAGAAATATCAATAATTATTGGACTGAAAGTACACATTGGGACAATGTTGCAATAATAGAAAATAAAATAGGGGTCAAATTCTCTATTCAAGGAGGGACAGATTCATTTGGTTATACTAATATGAAAGAAGTTTTATTCGTTGTTGCAGCTGGACAGATTGGCGTGTATTTTGGAACTGGAACCAATATGTATAATTCTCATTTTTCAATTAGAGCAAATTTGTCCCCAGACTCGACTTTAATAAAACTTAAAGATTGCAATACTCTTGATAATTATTACGAA
>JAYTWQ010000069.1:0-3404 GCA_043743355.1 bacterium
CACCAAATTGAACCTTAGATATTTTATTTTTATTCCTTTATCCAAATAAATCTTTTCAAATCTAGTTTGGATTCCTTGTTGATTTTTGAAGTATTGAGAGTTGTATAAATCATAGGTATATTCTGTATTTTCAAATCTAAATTGAGAGAATAATTTTTTTTGTATTATATCTAATGTAAAATCTAGCAAAAGTTCGCTATCGGTTTTGAGATGAATTGTACCACCATTTATCAAAATCTTGCAATATATTTCCAAAAATCTCTCAGAAGTTAATCTTTTTTTGGCATTATTAGGTTGAGGATCTGGAAAAGTTAGCCATATTTCAGATACTTCATTTGGTCCAAAAAAAACTTCAAGCAATTGAATTTGGGTTCTCAAGAATGCTACATTGCTAAGTTTTTTGGATTCTGTTAATCTAGCCGCGGTTCCAATTCTCTCGCCTTTGATATCTACTCCGATATAGTTTATCTTTGTGTTCAGTTCTGCCAAACCGTTGGTATATTCTCCACCACCACAACCTAATTCAAGAACTATTGAATGATTGTTCCCAAAAAAATTAGACCAATTTCCTTTCATTTTAGTATAAATTTCTTTTGTTTGTTCTATAACTATTTTGCTTTGTTCTATTTCTTTGAACCTGATTAGCTTGCTTCTTGCCATGATGTTAATCATAATCAATTTATATAGTGTCGGCAAACAAGGTTGACATTTTTGTTTGTTGTGTGTATTTTTGAAATAAATAACTAATTATATATTATGGCTTCTAAAAAAATTGTACCAGTAGAAATTCAAATCAATCAAAGACAAACTAGACTTTTGTTCGCTATAATCAAAGAATTTTGTGATACTGGAGTATATTTAGGTTCGACAGAACTCAAAGAAAAATACAATTTTGACTTTAGTCCTGCAACAATTAGGAACGAGTTCGTAAGATTGAGAGATATGGGTTATCTTTATCAGCCATTTGTCAATAGTCCAAGCGTTCCGACCGAAGCAGCCTTCAAGCTGTTCATTAATCAACTAATAATGGGACTAAGCAACGCAGTTGCGCAACAATCTGAAATGAGAGATCAAATAATTGAGCTAACCACCAAACACGAAAATCTTAACAAAGAAATTTCTAGGTTAGTGTCTGAGCAAACTGACTCGCTTAGTTTTAGTGTTTCGAGCAAAGGTGAGAGTGTAATGGGAATGAAACATCTTATGGAGTCTGGCGATAATATATCAGCGTCTAATATTATTGAATTTTTGGAAAATATGGATACCAACAAAAAATATCTTTTGAGTGATCAAGTAATGCAAACTCACGGCAAGTTAACTACTATTTTTGGTGGTGATTCCAAAATTCTTCCACTTAGCGAAGGTTATGCAATGATTGCCACTCAAATAAAAATTGGCGATGAAGAAACTATAATTGGAATTATTTCTCCAATCAACAAGCTGGCTGATCCAAAAGCTATTGAAGTGATGAATTCTTTGACCAAAAGATTAGGGGTGTAACATACAAAAGCATTATTAACCTTGAAACGAGTTCAGATTCTCAAAAAGAGGGTATGTAATAAGCACAAAGCTCATGTGTAAGTTTCTGATTTACAACTCAACGCTAGTCATCTTCAACTTGACTGGAGATCTCAAAATTTTCTGTTGTTATGTCGTTTTAAAATCCAATATTCAAAGTGTAAAGATTATAATTCTAAACCAAAACCGCAATTTTGTTATCGTCGAGTTCATTTGTAGTCTCCAACATTCGAATCTCTTTACTAACAATACTTAAGCTTCTATCTGCAGAGTCATAATTAGTTTGTGCTTGCCTTAGTTTATCACCGAGTTTGCGGAATTCTTCTTGGAACGAAAGGATGTTAATATGAATTTGATTTAGACCTTTGATCATATCAACTGCGTTATCGTTGACGAATTTTTGTTGTTGGTAAACTTGAATATTGACTATTACAGGGAAAATTGTCACGGGCGAAATTGGAGTGATATTCAATTTGTGCAATTCCTGCATAGATTTTGGGTCGTTAGCAATTTCGTGATACATACTATCACTTGGGAGATACATCATAAGATGGTCAACAAAATTATTTTTATTATACTTAGTATTTATGTCTTTTGCCATTAATAGTACACCGTTCAAAAATTCTTTTTTGGCTTGGGGTTTGGTTTCATCAGAGGCTGTAAGATAATCTTGAAACTTAGTTAATGGGAATTTTGAATCAATACCAATTCTTTTATCGTCTAATTGGATTACAAAGTCAATTTTTTCACTACTATGAGGTACTCCAACTTGTGTATTCCACGAACCGGTAGAAAGGTGTTCTGACAAAAGACTTTCAAGGTATTTTTCTCCAAAGTCTCCAAAACTCTTTGATGAACTACGAGCAAAGACATTGTTGAGTTTGTCGATTGAGCTGGTAGAATCAATCATTCGTTGAGCTAGAGTCTGAACCTGACCAATGTTTTTTGCGACTTCTTCAAATGATTTGAGATGTTGAGCAAAGTTTATATCTAGTTTTTTTTGTACATCGCTATTTATTTGATCTAATTTGTCTTGGTTAGTTTTTCGAAGAGTGTCAAAGTTCTGGTTATTAATAGTACTCAAATCCGTTATTGCCTTTGACAAATTATGACTAATAGCATTCTGGATTTGGACTAATGCCTCTTGCATTGATTTGCCCAGTTCGGAGAACTGAGTTTTTTGCCCTTGAGTCTGGAGTAATTGAGATTGTGAAAGCTGATTATTGAGTTCAGAAAATTGAAGCTTGATTGCGCCGCTTGATTCAGAAATCTGCAAATTTTGATTGTTAAATGACTTATTCATTCTATCGATTGTTTTATCATTTGCATCGTTTAGGTAATCTCCAACTGTGGATGATATTTCGAGCTTGAGATTTTCCTTTATTCCGTCAATTTTTTTTTCAATTAATTTATCAAAGTTCAAAGCTATATAAGCCAAAATAACCAAAATCAAAACTACGACTAAAAGTACCATTACATCCATATAAATTGTTTTTCAACTTTTTCATAATGTCTCATGCTATGATATTTTGTCAAGGCTAATTTATCTATTGACAATTTGAATCATTTTTTGCAAGAATAATCATATATGCCTTTTAGTTTTGATAATATTCCAATGAAAACCAAAGTAATTAGCATCCTGGTTATTTTTTTGTTAATCCTACCTGGAATTGCAATGCCAGTTCTTAACCACCCTAATCAACAGGTTCTTGGCGCTTCTGATAATACGCTGGAAAATGGGCTCGATACTTCCTCTAGTCAAAATAGCGGTTTTAGGTTCCCTGAAATAAAACTTCCTGAGGCTAATTTTCAGGCTTTTGCACCTACTTTACCTAATTATAACTTTGGGAATAATCAACCTCAAATCCAACCTAATGAAAATCAAT
>JAYTWQ010000070.1:0-2104 GCA_043743355.1 bacterium
TTTAAATTTCGGATTAGAAATCACCGATTGTCATCCTGAACTTGTTTCAGGATCTAGAGAACGAGTAATCAAGACAAAAATGCAAATCCGATATTCAAAGTGTGAAAAGTATACTTTACAGTCAGAGAATAGCTAAAGTTTTAATAACTTGCATAAATAAAAAAACTAATATATAATGTAGTAGCTTAATAAAAAGCAACAAAAAAATTATACTATATGTCTATATTCCAACAAGTAATTACGTACATCACCACCAATACCGCAGCAGCAATCATTACAACTACCTTAGGTGTAAGCGGCGTTGCGACTCTAGCAGCCCAAACCGTAGCTCCAACCCAATACAAACCAAGTAACATTTTATTTCAAAATACTAAAGCCAGCTCTAGCAGGTTACAACTATCAAGTATTACTAATTCAGTATCAAGTTCAGTCAAAATTAGCTCGGTTACCAATGAATCATCAAACAGCTCATTAACCCAGAGTCAATCTTCATCAGAACAAAGCTCAAGTAAAGATTCAGAAAATAGTAATCAGTCTAAAAATACAGATAAAGAAAACACAAATAATGATGAAGGTCAAAATAGAAAAGTTGAAAACAAAGTCAGAAATGATTTGAGACAAGAAGAAAACAAAAAACGAGTTGAAGAACTACGCAACGACAAAGCAAATTATAGTAGATCCATGATTCCAGAAGAAGCAAAAGAAATTCGAAATAATATCCAATCAGTTGTCACAAGCAGTACTGAAGACAATTTTGTTCAAGATAGTAAATTCGGTAACAGGGCTGAAAAAGTTAAGGATATCATGGAAACTAAAGAAGCTGAATTACAAAAACGGTAAGCAAATAATAAAAAATTATCTTATTTTCCTTGTAGTAGTTTTTTAAACTAATTCATTTGGTTATAATTTTAGTTGGTGGTTATAATTTTGACAAAGTAAAAACACATTATTTGTATTTGAAATGTCAAAAAATATTTAAAACCATCAACTAAACAATTATACTCTTTACACTTAGAATATCAGATTTTAAATGAAATATTAATATAGCAATTTTGAGATCGCTAGTCAAGCTGAGGATAACCAGCGTTAAGCTGTCAATCAAAAATTTTAAATATTTAAACTATATACTCAATCTATTTTAAATTTCGAATTAGAAATTACTGATTGCCATCCTGATCTTGTTTCAGGATATTGAGAAACAATAATCAAGTCAAGAATGCAAATCCGATATTCCAAGTGTTAAAGTATAAATCACTTATTTTTATTTTTTAAATATATATAGACTTCGTATAAAATTAAAATTATTGCAAAAATTCCAACAAATAAACCAACTTCAGAGACAATCGGAGAAATTCTTTTTTGAACACCTGACCAATTTTTACCGAAAACAAACCCAAGGGTTGAGAGAAAACCAAACCATAGCGAAACACCTATAGAATTAAAAATCAAAAATGTTCTAAAATCAAGTTTCAGAAGTCCAGCAGGAGCACAGATGAAGCGACGAAGATAAGGAATGAATTGTCCTGGAATAATTATCCAGTAACCATAATGCTCAAAACGGGATTTGGCAAAATTAATGCTGTTTTGATCCACATGTGTCCACCTAGAATATTTGATCAGGAATTCCTTGCCGAACTTTTTGCCAAGCCAGAATATCGCAGAACTCTTGATAATATTCCCAGCCAGTGCCGACAAAACAACAAATATAAAATCTAATTTTTTTTGAGAAACTAAATAACCTGCAAAAGGTAAAACAACTTCACTAGGAATTATAAAGTTAAGTATTCCAAACAAAAACAAACCCAAATAACCGTTGGACATTAGCCAATTTAAAACAGTTTGAAACAAATCCATAGTTGTATAATAATTGCAGTTTTTTATTTGGTCAAAGAATTTATTTGCCTATTTTCCACCGTTCACGGACACACACAGGTTCAATATTTTCCCAAAAATCATTCAAAAAACTATTTGTCAACAAATTCTGAGATTCAAGGTCATCCAGACCACGAGATTGAAGATAAAGTATTTCATCATTATCAAAAGTCCCTACACTTGCACCGTGATTACTCGTCGAAGAATCAGAATCAATTTCAAGAATCGGTTG
>JAYTWQ010000071.1:0-1702 GCA_043743355.1 bacterium
GCAAAGTCATAATTAATGGCGACAAATTATACAAGTTAATCAAGTTACCACAAAATACTGCGAACCAAATCTTAGAAATTACTGCCAGCAAAGGTACAAGATTAAATGCGTTCACTTTTGGGTAGATAAACTTAGTCGAAATTATCTATCAACACCTGTCAAAGAAGTGCCACCAACATTATTGTAAACTCTTTTAATTGTTAGGCTTTAAATTCTAATCAAGAATCCTTCGCTCGTCATCCTCAGCTTGACTGGGGATCTTAAAATAGGTGATTAAAAAAATTTGAAACCATAAATTTGAAACCATAAATTTTGAGCTTTAAAAGTATAAACTTTTCATCTTGATAAAAATCAAATCTTCTCAACACTTTTGATATCAAAATATCCTCTATAAATTTTTGTGAACCCAACGTCAATCCTTCCGATACCAGTTTTAAAAGCACGTAATTCAGGATTACTATATTCTCGAATTTTTCCTACAATTATTATCTCATCGCCGTCTTTGAATTGGTTGAACCACCAGCTTTCGTATGTAAAGAATTGCCCGCCATCTCCGCCCATGTCAATAAAGTATGTTAGTCGGACTGAATTATCAGCTTTGTACACCTTGCCCTTTAGTGGTTTGGAAGTCCAATTCTCAACTTCACTGTTGTTTTGGGTTAAATACACGTCTTCATTTAATCCAGTTTTGGGTTGAAAGGTTCCAATTATAGTTTGTGCCTCCAAGAATTTTACTCCACGATTCAAATCAGTTTTTCGCCCTTCGATAAATTGGTTTGTTATAATAATTTTGCCTAATTCTAGCTCGTTAATTGAGTCATCCCGTAATCCCATATTGAGTTCAAAGGGTTTTCCAGATGGACCAAAATCTAATCCAGTATTATCATTAGTGTTTGCACCAGCCGAAAAGCTAACCCTTTTTCCGTTCTTATTATTGTAATAACCGTCTAACATATCGCCAGAACCATATTGAACAAATAGATCAATTCGCTCGGCTCCAATCCAGCCGTAATAATTAGCCTTTGGTTGGACTGGAAATTCGTTTCTTAAATCAACTTTAGGTTGTGGCAAAAACATGGTATAATAATAAGAATGATTAGATAACCAATATCCACCGACCAAAATATTAATTGCAAGTAAGACAAAAAATGCAATCCGAAACTTATCTTTGAATATACTTAAATGTTGACCTAAAGAGTAATATTGTGAAGTCGTCAGTACTCAAAAAATATCTTCAATTTTGAGTGTCAAATCACTCTTCGTCATCTTGAGCAAGTTCGAAGTTGATTCGGGTCTCCCGAATTTAGTCTCGCAACGACAAACGAAAGATCTGTTATGAATTGCAAAGCAAAAAGTGACTTTTTGTGTATTTTAGCCAACAGATCCCCAGTCAAGCTGAGGATGACAACCGCAGATTTGCCATTCCCAAATTTTGAAAATGTAATGTATACTCAAACCAATACCAACTTTTACATTAAAATAAAAATTCTCCCTATCTAGGGAGTGGCAAAACGTAGTTTTGACGAGGGTAACCTTAATCATGTCAAAGTTGGTACGGGATTGTTTATAGAAACCATTTGATATCTTTTTAACTATCAAATAATCTTGAAAAATGTCATATTCTTCAGATATATCCGAAGTTGAGTTCAAACTTTTCGAACCACTTTTACCAAAACCACTAATTCAAACAAGACCACCAATT
>JAYTWQ010000072.1:0-3454 GCA_043743355.1 bacterium
GAGATTTTGTGGATTTTGTGTCTGAAAAACTAAATAGCAAGGACGAAAATTATAGCTATATCAAAGAAAGTATAATAGAACGTTTGGGCATTCCAAAAAGATCAACTATCAAAAGAATTTTGCTTGAGTGGGAGGATATTTCTAATCTTGAATATATCAACCAAATTGTATAATTTTTTATGACCAACAAACAACTACAAAATAACATTAGTAACATGGACGCACCAGAACTTCAGGAATTACTTTTAATGCTTAATTCTAAATCAAAGGAAGTAAAGTCAACTTTGGGAGTTTATTTTGGTAGTTCGGATATAGACAAAGAATTTGAATTAGTTAAAGACAAGGTTGAAAAATGCTTTAGGAGAAAGGGTAAACCTGGGATGTTCAATCCAAAATTACGAGAAGCCAAAAAATTCATCAGTAATTTCAAAAAAATATATACAAATAAAGATCACAAATTATTAGAACTAGAATTAGCTTATTGTTATTTTTTGGCTGAGTGGCTCAGTGAATATGGAGGTGGGGAAGTGTCGTGGGAAGATTCCCTTTGTAATATGTATGAAGTTAGTTGCGAATATGTCAGCAAAAATGAATTAGAATATCTGTATTTGGGAGAATTACAAAAAATAAATAAAATCCTCAACCGTAATTATTGCGGATTACTAGAAGGCTATCTTGACGAATGGTTCAAAAAATAAAATTGTTTAAATACACCCAAAATAAAATTTAAGTTTATTCCTTATCCAGAAATCAAAAAATATATTCCACAATATCCAATTATACTATCAGTTTCAGAACTACTAAATCTTTTCAAAAAAGCACTTGACGGTGACTGGGAAAGCTGGATGCAGATTCTAAAAGTAGAAACCGAGAACAAACAGACAGATAATGATAAGATTGAAGGTTATCATGCTGATATAGATGAAATGGCAGCGCAATTGAAATGTGGTAAAACGGTTTTAGAAGTTGCAGATGAATATGTTTCTTTGGAAGATCCACAATCGCCTGAAGAAATTGTCAATAAAGTTGGTGAACTAAAACTCGGAGTCAACAAAATTCTTGGAACTCTAGTTGATGACCTGACCAATCAAAGTCAGCTTTTAATTCATACCAAAAAAGAATTAGAAACTGCCAAAAAAGAATTAGAAGAAATATACAAAGTAAAACAAACTGCATCTACATTACAGAACCTTCTGAATCTCCATCAAGAAAAGAAAGCCGAACTTGAAAAAAACTTTGAAGATTTGGAAATATACTTTGAAACCAAACAAACTCAAAAAACTAAAGTTCAAAAAGAACAAGAAGAGTTTTTGAATCTCAATAGAAAGAGAGAGCATGAAGAGTTTGAATATAACCATAAGCAATCTCGAAAGAAAGAAGAAGATGACTATGAGACCAAAAAAATCTTAAAAATTGAAGAGTTAGAAACAAGAGAAAAAGAACTAACTGATTCTGAAAATGAGTTGGATAATTTGAGAAAATTAACTCTAAGTTTTGATTCTAAGTTAGGCGATGCAATTATGGACGCAAGTAATAAAGCAATAGAATCTACCCAAAAAGATCTAGAAATAAAATATAATCTTGAGAAAAAAGATGTAGAAATGCAAAATTAATTATATCAAATGACGATTGAAAATCAACAAAAAAACATTTCTCAATTAGAAACTGAAGTTGTAGAACTCAAAAAACAACTAATTGTAGCAACGCAGCAAGTTAAAGATATTGCTGTCAAAGTTATTGAAAACAAACCGAGCGAAAAAAGGAGTGCATAATGGCGTGGTAAATTAACTTGAAATAAATCAGTGTTTTGTTGGATTTTCGAAGGCAAAACGTTAGATGAAAGGAGGACGAGACTAATTTGGAACTTATTTTTTTGATTAATTGACATTCTGTGCTAAAACATCCATTATACCAAATGAATCAATCAACTTAATAATTCATATGTCCCAAATTACCATTCATAATAACCCAATTAATACAATTGGCGAACTACCAACTATTGGAACTCAAGCGTCAAACTTTGCTTTGACAGATAAAGATCTTGCGACCAAAACGCTAGAAGATTACAATTCTAAAACAATTATTCTAAACATCTTCCCAAGTGTAGATACTGGGACTTGCGCCGCATCTGTCCGAGAGTTTAACAAAGTTGCTAATGAAATGCCTGAGGTAATAGTGCTTTGTATTTCTAAAGATTTGCCTTTTGCTATGGGGCGATTCTGTGGATCGGAAGGTCTTGATACTGTGATTGCATTATCAGATTTTAGGACTCCTGATTTTGGTCGTAATTATGGATTGACTTTGGTAGATGGTCCGCTAGCTGGACTTTTGGCTCGGGCTGTAATTATTATTAAAGAAGGTAAGGTTACTTATACCCAGCTTGTGTCAGAATTAACAAACGAACCTAACTACGCTGAAGTTTTGGCTAATTTGTAATTACTCAGAATTAGTTTCTTTACTTAGAACCATTTGTAACCTTCTTTTAGTTGATAAATAAAATTTCAAAATTCTTAAATAATAAATTATATGCAAGTCAAAATTAATGAATCTTGGCAAAAAGTTCTTCAATCTGAATTTGATCAAAAGTATTTTGAAGATTTGGTAGAAAAAGTAAAATTGGAATATACAACAAGCGTAGTTTATCCAGCTCCAGCTAATATTTTCAGGGCTTTTGATTTAACACCATTTAATAAGGTTAAGGTTGTGATTCTAGGACAAGATCCTTACCACACTCCAAAGGTCGCAGACGGTTTGGCTTTTTCAACTTTACCTGGTAACCGTGTTCCGCCAAGCCTTGCAAATATTTATAAAGAAATTATAGATGAGTTTAATATTGACAAATATCCGTATATTAACAGTCCAGATCTTACTCGCTGGGCGGAGCAGGGTGTTTTGCTCCTTAATACAACGCTGACAGTCAAAGAATCCATAGCAAACTCGCATTCCAAATACGGCTGGGACAAGTTCACCGACAGAGTAATTGATGTTATAGCAAGCCAGAAACAAAAGGTTGTATTCTTACTTTGGGGTGCCAATGCCCGCAAAAAGAAAGCAATTATTGACAGTCCTTTTTATGAAGCTAATAATCATTTGATTCTTGAATCGGCTCATCCTTCTCCACTTTCTGTCTTCAATGGATTTTTTGGTAACAACCACTTTTTGGATTGTAATGATTTTCTTAGAAAGAATGATCTTGATACTATTAACTGGTAGCTCATAAAAAAATTACAATTTACTTTTGAACTTTCAAAAAATAAATAATATCAAATTAATGTTTAAAAAGACTATTTATTCCTTCCTGGTCGTTGCAGTTATAGCAGGTAGCTCAGTTCTTGCTGTTCAAAATAAAAACAAACTATCTTTATAGTCCCCCCTTTAGGTGAAAACCCCCGTCTTCAGACGGGAAAACTCTTTGACATTTAGAATAAGGTAAAGCAACCTTAGAATATGCCTA
>JAYTWQ010000073.1:0-4862 GCA_043743355.1 bacterium
ATGGATCTCAAGGCACAGTATTCCAAATATCTGGACAATACCTTCAAACTTCTAGACGCTGAACTCGCAGGTTCAATTCCCGTAACCGCTACCATAAACAGAACCAAAAGCCTTACCAAATTCACCGAGCTAGACTTTACCACATTCCTGACCGAACTAACCAAACAAAAATACATTATCACTCCAGCCGTCAAACGAAACCTTTTAGAATCCTTCGAGATCGACAAAGCCCGATTGGTAGATTTGCAAACTCAGATTAGTGTTGTGGATAACGAGATCGAGGCGTTGGTGCGAGGGTTGTATGGGGTGGGAGAGAGTTTTGAAAATTAATGTTATGAGTTTATTAAAAGGTGCAAAGCAAATTAATTGTGTTAAAAAAGACCCTAATGCCAAAACTTTAAATGAAATCGCTCAGTCAAATGTAGAAGAATTTATTTCAGCAGTTAGAAATATGGCAAGTGCATCAATTCAATTTGAAAATTTATTCACAAACACTTTTGAATTACTGAATCAACATTTTCAGAATCGCTCGGAAGCGCTTTAAAAGCTTTTAAAGAATTATCTGATTACAATAAAAACGAGGTTAAAATTGCTGAAAAGTACGGATATGCAATTGGTGAATACAGTTCAGTTGAATTAAATTTGTATTTTAAGGAAGCTATGAGAACGAACAAAAGTGTAAACTTAGTCGATAAAGAAATTTATAAAATATTTGACGATAATAAATGGAAATATTGTAAATTTTATGAAAACTGGAGCAAAAGTCCCAATCTTCAAAAACGTTTTGCAAATGTAAAAAATGTTATAAAATTAATAAAAAAGGATAAAGTATCTCATAAACTTGTAATTCCTTTTATAGTAAGTCAGATTGACGGAATATTAAACGATATTTATATTTTGACTAATATTAATTCAAAGACTCTAAAACAAAAAGAAATATTAAATTTGACTAAAAAAGGAATTGAACAATTTCCGATAGAGTTTTGTAATTATGTTGTTATACTTTTCGACTTATTTTTTGGAGGATCTAAATTTGGTTTTGCTCCCAAAATTGGTAAACACGATTGGCGAGAAACAAAATACGAAGACTTAAAAGACAATAAACTTTTATTTAATAGACACAAAATTCAACATGGTGAAGATTCCAAAGCACTCTCCAAACCAAACTTAATCCGCTCTTTATTGATTTTAGAGCTTACCGCAGAAGTGCTTTTATATTTGGAAGAGAACAAAGATCAACCAATATTTCACAACTTTGGTGTAGTTCCAGATGATCCAGAGCTTCAAAAATTTGATGAAGACTTGGAGAAAAGAAAAAAAGGTTACAAAATTAGAAAGATAGATTTTTAGCCTGAGGATTATATTATCCCCCTTACTAATGGAGTACTGCCAACGGCGGGGAGGGTTATTGTACTTGCAATCGTAGTCAGAAACCCACCGCTTCGCGGAGCCCATTAACAAGGGCAAAACTCCAAAACACAAACCTTAAAATCTACAATTGCCAAAAAGTCAAAATTAAGTAATTATACCCAAATGGATTACAAAAAGTATATTGCTGAGAATATTGATTTTACATTCACGACTTCGGACTTCGATCTACCTAACAAAAGAATTGGTAAAGTTCGCGATTCGTATATTTTGGATGACCAAATGGTGTTGATTTCGACGGACCGACAGAGTGCTTTTGATCGCGTGCTGGCTGCGGTGCCATTCAAGGGTCAAGTGTTGAATCAAGTTTCCGCTTACTGGTTCGAGTTAACCAAGGACATTGTACCTAATCATCTGATCTCAATTCCAGATCCGAATGTAATTATAGGCAAAAAACTCACAATTTTCCCTGTCGAATTCGTGGTCCGTGGTTATCTGACTGGATCTACCTCGACGTCAGTCTGGACTAATTATTCCAAAGGTGTTCGAGATTATTGTGGTAATATTCTACCAGATGGAATGACCAAGAACCAAAAGTTCAACCAACCAATTCTGACACCAACAACCAAATCCGATGAACACGATGAGCAAATCAGCGGGACAGAAATTGTGTCCAAAGGCTATATGACTCAATCAGAATGGGATTATTGTGCCGCCAAATCTATTGAGATTTTTGTTTTTGCTGCCAAGAAAGCACTTGAGAATGGTTTGATTCTCGTGGACACCAAGCTCGAGTTCGGCAAGGATTCGGACGGAAATATTGTACTTGCGGATGAGATCTTCACGCCTGATTCATCTCGATATTGGCTGTCTGATAGTTTTGAACAGAGATTAGCAAAGAACAAAGAACCTGATAATATTGACAAAGAGTTCCTAAGGTTGTGGTTCGTGGACAACTGTGATCCGTACAATGATCCAGTCTTGCCGACTCCGCCGAAGGAACTAATTGTCGAATTATCGTATCGTTACATCCAGCTGTTCGAGATGATAACAGGACAAAAGTTCGAGTTCCCAGATGTCAAAACTAGCATTGAAGAGAGGATTAAAAATAACTTGTCAAAAATTAAATAGTTTTTTATTTTCAAAGTATGCATATACCGTATGAAGTACTTCGTCGATTCGAAGTTCAAGCTCGAATAGCTGAAAGAAATGCTCAACTAGAGCAAGCTACTAAAATAAACTCAGAGGCTATCAAAAATTTACGATCAAAAGATATAAAGCCAAAACCTCAACTGACACAAAAATCCCAAAAGATATTCGATCAAAACCAGTCTAGAAATGAAAAGCCAAAAAAAGTAAAAACCTCTTTGGAAGGTCAAAAAATTAACGCGGAAAATATTAAAGATTTTAGAGAAACAGAGATTGATGTTGTTGAAAAAATACCAAAAACTAGAGTAACAAAAAATAAAAATGAACCAAAGGTTGAAAATATAAATCCACCCCTACCTCCCAAAATATTTGAACCTGATCCGATTGTTCTTGAGTGGATTAATTCCAAGATAGAATTGGACGAAGAGTATACTTATGACCAAAAAGTTAGCCAGATTATTGCTGTGTTTGAATTGAGATGGCTCAAATTTTCAACTTTAGAAATAAGTCGACTCAAATCATTCAAGAATGCATTAATACTACTCAAACTATTGCAATGTAGAATCACACCTTCAATGTATAACGACCAAACAAAAGCTTTTGCAACTTTGTGGAACTCAATCAATACTAATAGTTCAGTGTCACTAAAAAGCGAAGAATACTACGAACTCTACTCAAGAATAACAATAACTCATGAGGCTAACATTCAAGAACCTCGCAAATTAATTATATCGGAGAAAATAGAATTCGCAAAAGCTTGTCTTCAAAAATTACGGAATCGTCAAAGACTAACACCAATTCAAAGCGCATATGTCAGAGCAAACGAACGAAAGCCAAAAATATATCTAGGGAAATTAAGCGATTTATTAAAGCACGAAAGCAACCTGATTCAGAACGAAAGAATTAACTTGGCAAGAGAAACACTAAGAAAATTACAAACAGACGAGGAACTTTCGGCAAAGGAAAAAGCATTAGTATACTCAAATGAAAAAAATCCAAGAAAATACCTTGAAAACTTAAGTTCGGAAATTTCTACAGTTTATAATAACAGAGTTAAGCCGCTATGAAATATCTACTAATCCACGGATTCGGAACCAAAGTCAATTACGATCTAGGATTCTGGAAATATCCACCAACTGAGGATTTTGACGCATGGTCCAAAGAAATCGAATTCGGCAATGCCAAGATCTTCTCGTGGGGAATCAGGCAAGAAAAAAGCTGGAAAAATATACTCAATCCAATGCCATATTTGGATTTGTACCGACGAGAACAAAGTTTGGCAATGAACAAATATATGATTGAAGAGTTGCATAAAACTATGACCGAAACGCAACCAGAAATAATTGTGTGCCACTCGATGGGTTCGTTTTTGCTCGAAAATTACTGTGGCTTATTTGATTTGCCGTCGAGTCTCCAAAAAATAGTGTTTTCGCAAGCTGATATAAGGAAGATTCCAAACATTGAAAAGCAATTAAAAAACAACCCAAATCTCAAATTGCAGAATTATTATTGCGGTTGGGATAACGCGCTTTTGTCTTCATTCTTGATCAATCTTTCAAGACCAGCTGGGCTTTATGGTCTCAGAATTACAAAGGGTTTTGAGAAACAAATACAGAATATTTTTTATTCACTCGGGAATCTGCACAAGAACTGTCACATCGACGCAATCAATAGCCCCAAATTCAAAAAACTAATAGAACTTGACAAAACCCAAAAAGTGAGTTTTAATAACAACATTAACTATTAATTATATGATTGAATCAATGACAAAACCATCAACAGAAAAAACTCTAAGTCCGCTAGATCAATTCAGAAAAGGGCTAAAATCTAATGTCAATATTGAGACTAAGACGGACAATCAAGAATCAAAAGTAATCAAAGATTTTAGGACAAGCCTTGAGCGACTTAACAAACTTCCAGAACTGAATGAAAGTGCATTGGCATCTGCAACAGCCGAACAAAAAGTTTCTGTAGAATCTATGAAGGTTGAATATTTTAGACTGACTTTGGATGATTTGAATCTAAAACTCCAAGAAGTTCTTAAATCACATATTAATAACAAACAAGAAAGGATTGATGCCTTGAGAGAACTAATAAAAGAAAATGTAGTAACATTGGAAAAAGTTGGCGGAAACAATAACAAAGAAGCTAAAGAAATTTCAGGTTTAAGAACAGCGTTTAATAAACTTTTCAGAAGAAACTAATTTTCTAATTTGTGAAGGTTTTATTTTAATATTAATTGAAATCACATCATTTTCAGCTGTAGGATTCTGAAACAAGTTCAGAATGACGATATCTCACTTGACCAAAAGGTTGATTAATATTAGTTTTATGGAATGTCAAAA
>JAYTWQ010000074.1:0-5737 GCA_043743355.1 bacterium
ATGGCAACAAGACTTGCAGTAATAGCAAATATTAAGAATGCAATTATTGTAATTTTGGTATACGTGTTTTTGGACATAATGATAATTTGTTGAGATTTATATGCAATTTTGGCAAATACCAAAAAGATTGAGCTCTTTTTTTTGGACGGTAAAACCAGGAAGATCAAAACTAAAAATAAAGTTGAAAGGTTTGCATTCTATACTTTCACAACTATTACAAACAAGATGATAATGTTGAGTATTTTTTTGGTTAATTTCCCAGAACTGTTTTTGATCAGATAGAATTACTTTTTTGATAACTCCAGATTTTTCTAGTTTTTCGAGATTTCTGTAAATTGTTGTTTTGTTTGGTTTAATATTCAACAAACTTAGTTTAGAGCTAATAAAATCAAATGAACTTGGTGTCGTGCTTGCGTTCAATATTTTCAAAATAAATTCCTGTAGATACATTTTTTTATAATTGCAACTAAGTTGCTTTTTGTCAAGTATTTACTTTGATATAGATTCTTTAGATTATCAATAATACCAAAACCTTTTTCAAATTAACCTAAGACCAATTTGGAGGTTTTTATGATAATCAAATATTTAGACGCTGGAGCTGTAAGGTAAGGATTTGATATAATCTTCCATAAATTGCCAATCTGGTTCTCCTTTTGAACTTATTGGGAGTTTAATTTTGGTATTTCGAATACGAATTTGATTGAACTTCCGGCCATAACTATAACGAAACTGTTCCATATTAATAAGTGTCTGTAGAAACAATGCCGTGTAAGTATTCATCTCAAATTTTGGTATTAGCTTCTCAACATGATCACTTGCTGAAAAATCTTCTGCTTGGTAGGAACAAAAGCCTTTCACAGCTGAATCAATCGTTAAAATATTACCTATATCTGTTTTATAATCATAAAATCCTTCAACGCCATTATTCATTGTTGATGTTGTAATATAGGGATATTTTCCAATTCCACTTTCTTGAACTTCTTTTTTTGGTGTAGTTTTTGACCCGGTTATTTCAAATATATCTTCTAGACTAAAATAATGCCAATTTGTAATATCTAAATCAAATTCTATTTTACTTAGCGGTTTATTTGAAACTAATTCTGATAATTCATTATAAAATTTATATGTTGAGTATTCTTTTAAATTCTTTTCAAAATAATTATTTGTTAGTTTTAAATAGTCTGTCTGCATATATGCTTCAACTAACCATTCATCCCAACCATTAACATTTTTTAAGACTGAATAGCCTTCGATTTCTTTCGTATAGCGATATGAATCTAACCAAAAAAGTTTTATTGTATTTTTAAACTTTCCATCAAAATCAACTCTCCCTTGATTTCTTATTTTTTCAAATCCATCATTTTTCCAATAACCAAACCAACTTTTTTTGTTTTCACTATGAGGTCTGTGAGCTTCAAAAACAACTATACAAGTTACAGTTCCAGCTGGATAAAATAGTTCATCAGGCATACTCATAACTGCTTTTAGTGTATGTTTTTTTAGTAATTCAGTTTTTAGAGAATCGTTACTCAAATTTGACATCACTACTGACTGCGGAATAATTGCAATACACAAACCACCAACTGTCAAAGAATTGCACAATTTGTTTATAAAAACTAACTCCTTTTCTTCTTCTTTTTTTTGACTGTAAGGAGGATTTATCATACCTACATTACAACCATAGCTTTGGAGCTGCTCTGTAGAAATATCAAAGCAATTACTTTGGAAAAGGTTAGTTTTGCCGTCTCCTCTAATGATCATATTGGCACAGGCAAGAGCAAACATATTGGTTTGAGTTTCGCAGCCTACTAGACTATTTTGGTAAATACTGTTGATTTCGGCAACAGTAGGATCGTCAGATAGCATTTTTTCCATGGCAGAGATCAAGAACGCTCCTGTACCTGTGCATAGATCGAGAACCTTACTGTTTTTGTTGACTTCGGCAAGATCGCAGAATAGATCTGTTATGTGAGTTGGAGTCAAAACTATGCCAAGCCCCTTACCATCTCCACCAGTGTACCTCAAAAACTCGGAATAAAACTTACCAATTACGTCAATATTGTTTACCTTTTTGACAAAAGGATAAACTTTATTTTGGACATCCACCAAAAATTTGTGCAACGAGTTGTTGCTATGGCTAGGATTCATCGGATCGATTTCTCCACTGGTCAGATATGTATGAGTTGTGATAAAACCAAATTCGTTCTTGAGTGTGTCAATTTTAACCTTTGGAATACTTGAGATTTCGAGAGAGTCAGTTATAGACTCAATGATTCTACTAGCAAGTTTTTTGGGATTTATGATAGTTTTGTATTCCCTTACGAATTCATCATTATCGAGGGCAAGCAGCAATGCTGCTACTAGTAACGGTTTTTCGGCTTCTTTGAGTTTGACTTCATCTCGCATTTGGTCGTGAAGTTTTTTGGCATAACTCATCAATTCATCTTCGGTTAGAATTATTTTATCATTACTGTGAAAAATATCAAAATAGCCAGAGTATTCCTGCATTGATAAGAACTTTTTGGATAAATATCTTTTTTCGTTTTTATTCCACTGGAATGTACTGATTTTTAGCTCTTCTTCGTTCTCGCCACTAATTCCAATTGCAATTATGTTGTAGTCAGCCTTGAGAAAACTCGCATAATGCAAGGCTCCGTCAACCGCACATTTATTAACTTTATCTTTAGTTGGGCTTTCGTGGTCTTTTGGGTTAGCTTTGCATTCTATTATTATTACAACATCACTATTCTTATGAGTTATTATAAATTCAGGATATCCAGCTCCTCCGCCAGACTTTGAAGCTTTTGAAAGTAGACTTGATATAATACCATTTTGACTTTTTTGCTCTTCGACCAATATTTGATTGTTAGAATAATAACCCAAATTAGTAAGTATTTTACGAGTTAAATTTTCTGTATTTCTTTCATTGGACATACTACTAATAAACCTCCAAACTGACAATTCTGTCAAACTTGTTTTATGCCCATTTCTGACCATCTTTGACAAAACAATTTTTAACCACTACCAAAACTTCGTTTTGCTAACTCTTAGATAGGAAGGATTTAGATTTTGTTGTAAAAGTTGGTGCTGGTTTGAGTATCTATCTCATTCCTAATCAGTAATTACCAAACCTATGTGAATACACTCATAGCAGATAATTCCATACTTTCTGACCAATAATCCTAGTTGATAATAATCAACTACATTTTCACTTTGTTTTTGGCATAACTTACATTTGCCTACTTTTTTTGGTCTTTTGGTACCAATTAGTTCAAGTTGGATAATTTTTAATTTTGTAAACAAAAGTTGGGTTATGAATAGTTTTTTGATGAATTTATCCTTAATCTGAATTTAGTTATTTTATTTGATGGGTTTTGGGTGCTTTGGATTCTTTTTTGGTCTATGTGGGATGCCAAGTATATAATGTTGATAGCAGATAAGTATGACTCTTTGCCTGCTAACAAATATGTCAATTTAGAAATCGTTATTCCACATAGGTTTTGCTATGACACCAAAATAATCGTTGAATTCATTAGGTACATTAGAGATTCAATTAGTTCTAATGATTATACAATTACTAATATGTTCAAAGTTGGAAAAGACGATAGACTATTGACATTTGATTTTGTGATAAAGGATAATAAGCTAAGAATCTACATAACCATTGCAAAAAAACAATACACTCAATTAATTGGAGGGATTATAAGGTTTTTCCCTGGATTAATTGTTAAAGAGGTGCAGAATCCATTTGGAAATTGGCCTAAAGACTGGAAAGAAGAAGCTGAAGTCGAAGGGAATACTGAGTTTGCGAGCTATGCGTTTGGGTTTAGAGAAGAGAGTTTTCATCCTTTTTTCGCATTTGGTAATCTACCCAAAAGTGCAGAAACTAGTAGTTTGGATAATTTTTTGAGACATTCTAAAAATTTAGTTTATCAAAATGAAATACTAATTTTACAATATGTTTTTGTGTCTAATACATCCTATTCACCGAGTCAAAAGTACAAAAATGAATATATGATGTCTGGCGTCAAAACTTGTATGGTCAATATTCTCCAACACGGATGGGTGTTAAAAAAGGCGAAGTAATCAAAGCATTATTGCTTATCAAAGAAATAAAAATTAATGAATCATACCATTATCGTTCACACCAAAGCCTGTTGCAAACTGCCATAAAAGTTGGCGTCTTTTGCAAGTCGGATCGAATTGGATACGTTGAATATTGGATAGAAAAACTAGGTGCTATAATATAGTGGAGAAAATAAAAGAATTGGAAGACAATGCCCAGAAAAAAAACACATAACTGCATCAAATCAAACATACTTTAGACACATTAATAGAGCACCAGAATTCCAATATATTTATGATGGGTATATATTTCCTACAAAAGAATCTAATACAGTTGTAGATCAATTTTTTGGTCCTATATACGAAAAATATTATTATCCAAATGAAAACCGATGGAGAAAACAAGTAATTATAAATCAATTATAAACAGAAGAATAAGCGGGCCATGGACTGGATTTAGGTTTTTGACAGATCCAATTAGTGGTGCGGGAATATTTCAATTTCCATTGAGTGCTTACAATCCTGAATCTTTTCCTAAAAGTAAAGTACCAGATTTTCCGCAAATATTTGATTAATCTATAGGTGTTTAGGGGGTTGGTTAGACCTCTTTCCATAACAAACCATGATTTTGTTTAATTTTGGGTAGGGTTTTGGGTAAATTGCCCCTTGTTAGGATAAGGTACAGCAAGGTTCCCTTGCGACATATTGTCCGTCAGGGGCTGTCACGAAGTGACTGGGGTTTTGACTACGATTACAAGTGAACAAAAACCGCCTACTTTACCCAAATTGCTTTAACTCCTTTTATTTTAGTTGTTGATAAATAATTATTTTTGAGGTGAAAGATTGCAAATGTTTTGGTGCGATTAGATTCATTGTTATTATTGACTTTTTCAGATAGCAAATATTCTTTTGTAGAATTGAATTGAATATTCTCAAAGCTATAATTGGGAATATAATAGATATATGAGTTATCAAAACTCTTGAGACCATTTATTTTTGTGCTATTAATGACTTTTGATTGAGTGTAGCTAATTGATTTTGCGTCTTCTTTTATTGCAATTTGATTATATTTTGCATTATTGAGCGGAATGAACATTGATATATCGGTATCAAGATCAAGAACCTCAATTGGCATTTCATCATCAGCCAAATAATTGTCAAAAGCAATTTGGGTCTCGTTGACGAATCCAAGAGTGAACCTATCAACATTGCTGAGCTTTGTAATTGATTCAGGGTTGTTGAGATCGACAATATATTGATTGTTAGCCACCCCAGTAAATACTAATGTACTTCCGCTCGGATTGACAAACAAACTATATGCCACACTTGCCAAAAACTCAGGGTTGATCTCTTGAACTTGTAAATTATCCGTCGTTATCATGGCTAATTTGCTGGCATAATTTCGCTTTTCATCTTTAATATCTTCTGTTTGCATGACAAATCTGTCACCACCAGACACGACTGAGCTAACAAACTTTCCAGAATAATCTATTTTTTTGACTTCTTTGTTTTTGATGTTGACTGATTGCAAAGTTGATTCGTTATCTTCCAGTCCAGTGATAACCAACATATCATTTTTTGGAGTTAATGTCCATTTTTAAGAGGACAAAAACACTAAAGTATGTTACCATTACTGGGTTAAACATTACTTTAACTTAATTATCATGAGTTC
>JAYTWQ010000075.1:0-2721 GCA_043743355.1 bacterium
GGAATGAATCTTGAACGACGAAACAAATTGATCGAAATTATACTACATAATCTTGGAAAATGAGATAATCCATCCTCTTAAAAATGGACATTAACTCTAAAATTCCTATTATAATTACTATTATTTTTGTAATTAATTTTGTTTTTTTTGTCATCCATTCATTATGACTTACTAATTTTTTTATTGCAAATCATTTTTTGAACTCTGAAATTCTATAGCAATTGAAATTATTTGGGTGAATATCGCGGTAACTAACCAACTAAAAATCCAGAGTTGTAAAGGTAAATGTTTTGTTATATCGCTTTTGACAAAGAGTATATGGATTAAAATTAAAAAAGGAATAATTGCAAATAATCCTCGAAAAAACCCTTTTACAAATCTGTCAACAAAAGTTAATTTTGTAAAAATAGTTCCAAAAAATATTAATAAAAGTAACCCTAAGCCAATATTATGACCGATTCCATACAAACTTGTAGCGGGTTTGAAAAAGAAGAACTGAGCAAAAAGTCCAACATTAGGAAGTCTATTAAAAGCAAGAAAGATCGGATCAACAAACATCAGGACAAATGCAACTTTGGTAATCTGAATTTTCTTGGTGAGCAACTTAGATTTATCTATCTTAATTTTACAAAAATCTAATAAAATTGCATTCAAAATAAAACTCCAACAAATTAGTATTGTTGTAATAATTGCAGTAGCTTTTCCAATGTATTTGAGAAATACTGAAAATTCATTAATTTTATCAACAAAATACCAATCATTAAAATACCAAATTTGTCCAAACCACAAAATTATAGTAAAAAGCAAGCTAGTTACCACAAGGTAATTAATAATATTATTTTTGTGACTAAACATATTTATGACGATAACATTGGTATTTTACCACAGTGACTTATATTTAGTAAATTGTTCAGTGCAAGAAAATAACGGTCCTTTGAACCGCTAAATATTTATTTTGGTTTTTCAATCTTAAAATCTTGATTAACATTGTATATTCGCCATTTTATTGCTGGATATTTGGCTCGGTCGATCACAGTTTCTGATACCGAACCTACAAAAATATATTCTTGTTCTTGATTTTTGAGGTCAAAAAAGTCAGTTGAGATACCTTTGATATTGTTGAATGAATAGATATTCCCCTCGCCGTCTTTCATCGTAAAAATACTTTTGTCTTGACTAACTTCTCCAAATTTCAATTTGATTTCACTAGATTTTGATATTTCAGATTCTGATTTTTTTGATTCTGATGAAGATGATTTTGCAGATATTGATTTGGGTGAAGATACTATTGAACTTGAGGAGATTTTTGATTGGGTAATAACTGAGCTTGAGCTATTGGTAGAGGACGATATTATCGCAATTTGGCTAGAAGCAGATAGAGAAGAATTGGAGGAATTAGTAATGACACTTGAAATAATATTCGAGATTGAACTCAAATTAATTTGGCTAGACGGCGAAATTGACGAAGAAACCAAACTTGACTCAGAGTCCCAATACCATTTTTTGTTTCCTTTTAGGTTTTCTTGGAAAGGATTAATTTTGGAGACAATTGTAGACGGCTTAAATTCAGCAGGAAGAGTTTTTTCGGCGGCAAAGGTCGCAACGCCGCCCAAACATAACATCGCTGTTAAGCTAGCTGTGAGAGCATGAGTTGTAAAAACTTGAAAAATATCAAAGAAACTTGAACGATCCTCTACTTCATATTTTTTTTCTTCTAATTTTTTTATAGCCTTAAAATTATTGAAGCTTGTTTTTTGGAATTCCTTGAATTCTGGAGCTTGTTTGATCATTTCTTCGATCCAGTCTTCTTTTTGGAATGGATTTTGTATTTTGGACATAATGGTGTGCTTGTTTGGGTTTGGGAGTAGCGTCAATTGTTATTTTAACTTATTTTATAAAATATTAGAACTACTGTCATTGTCAGCTTGACTGGGGATCCCCAAATTTTGAAACTAAATTTGGATTGAACTTTAGCTTTGGTTGTTGGGGATTCCAGATCGAGTCTGGAATGACGGTGAAGGCATTAATACTAGTTCGTAAAATTAAAATAACGGTTGACACTCAATGTTTTTTCTAAAAGTTCAGTCTCAGCTGTAAAAGCTAGGGGATCTTTCGCTTTGCTCAAGATGACAGTTAGGTTTGAATGTTTGAAAGATAATTTAATGAACAGAAAGTAGAATCGAGGACAAAATAAACAAAATTGCTTATTTGAACATTACAAATTTAATTAAAAAAATCCTGACTCTACTTTCTATCAATTTACTTTTAAGCTAATTTTATTTGAACAATTCTAAACAGTGTTTTTTTAGCCTTCGGAGTGTGCGACTGATTCGCTGGCGTACTGTATCTGGTTTGATATTAAGGAGTTTTCCGATTTGAGTACTGTTTTTTTCATCTATTATTGAATAAGTGATGAGTTTTTTCTCTTCTTCGGATTTGAGGGTATTATCTACACATTGCTGTAAGATTGCCTTTCGCTCTTCATATCTACTACAAACGACAGTTTCTAGCTCTTCGTCTTGAGGTAGTGGTTTCCAATCGTCAACATTTGAGATGCTGATCGGTTCTGTATTTTTGGATTTGGTTCTGATATAACCTACGAGGTGGTTGTGTGCAACTTTCCAAATATATGCATCAAAATTCTGTATTTCGGATGCCAAAAAAGCTGCATTCATCGTCTCGGCCGTTAAATCTTCAACATCACTAGGATTGTTGATTCTT
>JAYTWQ010000076.1:0-1750 GCA_043743355.1 bacterium
TCTCTGGGAACAAAAATCTCGCCAATCCAGTCATTCTCAAAAGTATATCGAGACAATTTGTCCAACAAAAAATCAAACGCAAACTCAAGATCTTTGTGAAGTCCCATTAGATGAATACTAAGGCAGAGTTCGTCTTTCGCAAAATATTTTTCTAACAATTCAAAAACTGTAGATTCCAGATTCCCGTGTTCAACATTTCTTTCAATCGCAAACTCCGGCAAAACAAAATCAAGGTGTAAGTGAATCTTACCGTCCTCAGATTTTTGGAATTCCATGAACTTTGGTTTATCTTTGCAGATTAATTGTAGTTTGGTTTTGAGATCTTGAGGTGAGTATTCTAGTAATGATGGGAGATATGGCATAAGAAGTATTTTGTATTTAATTGCAATCAGATAATGAGTTAGTTTCCCCTTGTCAAAAGGGTCAAATTCGCAGAATTTGGGGGATTTATGGCAGTGGTTGCTATATTCTTAGTTTAATAATTGTTCCAGTAACTTATTTTTATCCATCCATTTTAAATTAAATAAATGTTAATTTAATCAGCTTTTGTTTTTAACAAAATAATGTTGGAGTCGACTGAGCCATTTAAGATTCTGAAACAAGTTCAGAATGACAGTTGGATGAGTTTAAGCTTTTGGTTTGTTCGAATTGTTACATTTCTAAAATCCCCCAAATCATTGTGATTTGACCCCTTTGGCAAGGGGTAACTGGCTCAAATTAGAGTGGGCTGAATAACTGTTACTTAGTCTTAAACATTAACAGCCCCTTAACAAGGGGCATAAGTGCAGCTAAATAACAACTTCAGTTCCAGTAATTGTAATAGGCTTGTCAGGCAAACCATCAGTCAATTTGTCGTCGATGATTCTTGGATCGTTTCGAGTTTTGAGTAGTTCCAGCGTTTCGCCTTCTTTGTAGATTGGATTGACCTCAGCTTGAATCTTGTCCAGAACACCAAAGTTATCTGAATTAATCTCTCCAAAGACTGTATATTGAGCTGGGAGGATTGTTTTGTCTAATGTTATAAAGAATTGACTTGTTCCACTATTTGGTCCGGCATTAGCCATTAGAATCAAGCCTTTTGGGTATTCTACTTCACCTGTTTCTTTGTTAAAATTTTTGTACCAATTGGGGTTAGCTAATTCTGGATTATTTTTGAGTGAAGATGGTTCGCCTTTTTCGTTGTAATTGAATTCTGGTTTGGTTTTCCAGTTCTCATCTGGTATTAGATTTTTGTTTTCTTCACTAACATAAAACGCACTTTGACCACCAGTTCCATCTCTTTTGTCTTTATCGCCGCCTTGAACCACCAGAAAGTCTTTACCTTTCACAATTCGATGAATAATTGTATCCTTGTAATAATTACGGCTAGCAAGCCTTACAAAGTTCTCGACATTGAGAGGTGCGAATGTAGAATCGACATTAATAATCAAATCTCCATAATTAGTGGTCATTTTGATCTGATGCTTTGGGACTGTGAACTTGCCAAGGTTTGAATCTGGTTTGCCACTGATTAATTGTGTGGTATAGCCGAATTTTGTATTTTCTTCAGAGAGAGTCTTATTCAATTTTTCTTCCTGTCGTTTGATAAGATCATCTTCCTTTTTCTTTTCAAGTAAGGCGACTTGCTCATCGCTCGAACTGCTAATTCTAGGAATTACATAGCTAATTACACCGATCACAAGAAGTATTCCGATGCCTGCCATTACTGTCCCAGCTAGCTTTGAAGGTGGTTCATAATCTGTATTTTGTA
>JAYTWQ010000077.1:0-1577 GCA_043743355.1 bacterium
GCATTTTTGTCTTGATTACTCGTTCTCTAGATCCTGAAACAAGTTCAGGATGACAATCGGTGATTTCTAATCCGAAATTTAAAATAGATTGAGTTTAAACTAAAGAGTGTATGTAAAAATAACAAGATTACCTTTTGAATTGTTTGACAGGCATGTATAACATGCTTTTAAAGCATCGACAATATTTGTAGGGCAATCTGTTTTTGGCATTTGTTATTTTTTGTTGCGTAAGAAAATAATTGTATTATTATTCAAACGATTGCTTTTGATTTCTGTTTTAGTAATTTTCACTAACTTTATAAGTTGTATCATAGTTTTTTTGTTACGCAAGTTTTGTGCTGATTCTCTTTTGTGACAAAAGGTTTTTAAAAGTTAATTCAAATTAGATTTCATTATTTTAGATTTTGTAGATTCTAGTTGACCTTTTAATGCAACCAAACTTCCGTATTCTCGTTGGAGCGTGAATCTTTGTTCCTCAAATGTTTCTGATTGAAATTTTTCTATTTGATTCTTCAAAAAACTCATTCTTTCTGTAACTTTCTTGATCTGAAGCATAATATTGAGCTCAGCACTTGGATTTGACTTTATAATATGTTCTAAACTACCTGAAGGCACATTTTCAGCGAGCAAATATTTTTTTAATTTTTCCGAATGAGTATCTATAACAGTTTCTGACTCAGCGGTTTTTAGGTCATCCATCGTAGCAACTGGAACTTTTAATTTGGCAGTTTCCGAAACATAATCTGGTACGACCTCACCTTTCTTTCGCATTTGTTCAGCTAACTCTTGCGCCGCTTTTTGTACGGTTCTCGGTCTTGTTTGGATAATTCGCTCGGTTGAAGGTTGAGCGATGTTAGGTTTTAATTCTGCGACTCTTCGAATATAATGTGGGACAAACTTTCCATTTTCTTCATTATGCTTAACCACCATTTCTGCAGCTTTCTGTAAAGATCTAAGACCTCCTTGTAAAACTGTTGCAGCAGGAGTAATCTCCGCGGCTTGCTTCTCGATTTTATGCGGTGTCTCTGATGTTCTTTGGGTTAATAATTCTAATGACATGTTATAATTATAGCATACTTTTTGTGATTGCACAAGTTTTTCAATTTCTTGACAAAAGGTGAATTTTGATTGAATATGTAATCTGTATTTACCAATGCACTGATGCGGCTTTTTGTTGTCTTTGCCTCTTGTCTATTGTAAATTATTTTTATCTAATGTCTCACGAAATAATCCGAAAAAGTCCTATTGTCCAAGCACAACTACGACACGATATCCCAAGCTTTAAAGTCGGTGCACTTTTAGAAGTAGTCTACAAAATCATCGAAGGAACCAAAGAACGAACCCAAACTTTCAAAGGAATTGTCACTAATAGGCATAATTTGACAGACACCAATGCAACCTTCACAGTAATGAAGAATTCAACCTACAACACCAAAGTAGAGCGAACCTTCCCTGTCAATTCACCACTAATTGTATCTGTCACAGTAACAGTCAACCAAAGAGCAAGACGATCCAACCTCCGAAGTCAACTAGAAGTCAAAGATCCAAAGAATATCAGATCGCGAAAGGTATTAGAT
>JAYTWQ010000078.1:0-12012 GCA_043743355.1 bacterium
ATAATTTAAAGTTAAATTTCAAAACCCAATTGCCTTACAATGACAGAAAAAACCTATACAGCAAGTCTATTAATTAGCCACAGTCCACGAAAAACTAGATTGATTATTAACCCATTGAGATCCAAGAACCTCGAAGAAGCGATGTTGATACTAAAAGCGATGAACAAGCCAAAAGCAAAAAAGATCTCTGCATTATTAAAATCAGCAGCCTCAAATTTAAAACTTTCCGAAGGGGAATATTCTAGTTATTTTTTGAATCACATTGTTGCAGAAGAAACAGGAATCATGTATAGAATGATGCCTAGAGGTAAGGGTTCATCAGCAAAGATTAGACGACGCCAATCTAGAGTCAAAGTTCTTTTGAGTGCCAAGAAATAGTTTTTGTTAGTTGAAAATATATGATTTCTCGACTTTCAGCTCTCATAAAAGAAAAAAGTAAGCAAATTATAGTCACAACCATGGCTATTTTTTATTGTGTTATTTCGTTTCAGTTTTTTATCTATACTGATGGATTCAATCCTTTCTATATAAAACAATTTCCAATTATTCATAGATATATTGGTATTAGTTTGTTGGCTGCCTGTTTGTTGCTCTTGACAATTTTTGCGTATTTTCAAGATATCGACTGGAAAGCTAGAATTAAGGCAGTCTTTGAGATAAGTCTAGTTAGTTTTTTTTGCTTTCTGTATTACGCAATTAATTCAAAGCAATCAATTTTGGATCTCACTCTTTTTAACTACACTTTGAATATCAACACTGGACTTATAACACTTCCATTAATAATTTTGATTTTTTTCACTGTCCAAAACTCGTTGACACAAAATACAAATAAAACTTTTTTACTTGTTCTACAGGTATTATTGATATTTCTTTCAATTTTTTCAATTGATTCCATACTTTCTCAAGACAGAAATGATTTTCGAGGATTCAACAACGCTTGGTTTTCAACTTTATTTTCAATACAACCAGAGGTTTGGACTATTTTGGGTTTATTTTTAATTTCTTCACTTACAGTTTTTTGGTTAAAATTAAAAGACTTGAAAGAGTTAATAATCCAAAGTATAGTTTTCTTTTTTATCAATCTACAGGTGTTTTTTTTGTTAAAGATGATAACTATTAATTCTTTTGGTTTTTGGCACAGAGCTTTGCTAATGATTATAATTTGGGATATTTTTTACTACCTATTTAGAGTTTTGAACAAGAATACTCCATCAAGTGATTTGCTACTAAGAATAAACTTATCTCTTTTTTATCACGCTTTTTTAATGTTTATTTTAGTAATAGTTTCAGTTTTCTAAGTTTTGACAATAACATTTAAGAGTGGTAAGATTAAAATATGTTTGATAATATTGTTGCTTTTGCTGAGTGTGCAAACCTATATAACTGTCCAAAAAATGGTGCTTCTGAAGTTGTGACCAAAACATTTGTTGACTCTACAGCTTCAGGAGTGTCATTTAATTTTTATGATTTTATATCACATTTTAATTATTTTGCTCTTGCCTGGACAATGTTTTATTCATTTGTTCTAATGACTAATTTTTATTATTGGCGAGTAATTTCACATCGTGAGAGACTTCACCACGAGGCAAAAGGTGTAAAATCGATACAAGACATTGTCAAATTTTGGTGGAGGTATATTATAACACTTTTTATTTTTACGTTAATTTCAATTTATCGTGATAATTTTGGTATTACTTCTGTTTTGTTAATAATTTACTTTTTATTTTATTTTCGCAAATTTTACTTTGACTTGTTCAATCTTATGGAATCGGTGGGAGAGTCTTTTGATCAGATTAGTTGGAAAGAAAATTGGCCTAAAGATTTGTCAAAAAAAATGAAAAATGCTTCAGTCGTGAATTTTTTCTCACAAAAAGAGCAAAAAAAATAACCCTTTTGGGTCTAAGAATTAGATTGGAGGCAACTAGCGGAGTTGAACCGCTCTGGAAGGTTTTGCAGACCTCTGCCTAACCGCTCGGCCAAGTCGCCCAAATAAACTCACTATGGTTATTATGACAAGATAATTTGACAATGTCAAGAATATGATTGATTCTCTTTGCTGTATATGCCTTTTGTTCTAGACAAAAACAACCGAATTAGTTTAGTTTTGTTAGTTTTTATATTTGTTGTCGTTGGACTTTTTGGTGGCAATGATTTTCGTAATAATTATTTGAACTATTATCTTTTTTTATCCTTTGCGGGAATTTCAAGTTGCCTCAAACTTTTTTTTTATAACCTGATTGAAACTTCATTGAATTTAACCTACAAAAAATGGTTCAATCTCGGGCTTGATTTACTTTTGTTAATCTGCTCTTTATGGCTATTGTTTCAGGGCATTAGAGGCTTAAATCAAAATAGTTTTCCCCTCGATACTGTAACTTCATTTGGTCTTGCAAGTGTTATCTTTTTCTTACAAATATATATTCATAGACGTAACCAAATGTACTTGCCAGTGTTGAGTAATATTGCCGTTTATACTCTTGGTTTTATATCCTTAAGATTAATACAAATTTATACCCCTGAACAACAAATATTCTTGCTTTTTCAAGCTCTGGTTGGATTTGCTATTTTTATTATTGAAATAATTACATTTTTTTCTATTACCAAACACCAAATACTAAAAAACGAACTTGGCAAAGTTGATTTAATTTGACCTAATTTTTTGTAGAACACTTCTAACCACTATTTCGTTAGGTTTGATTCCAGTTAATAACTCAAACTGATAGATAGTTTGGAACAAAAACATCTCTTCACCAAAAATAGTGTTACATCCAGCATCTTCAGCCTCTTTGATGATTTTCGTATGAAATGGTGTAGGATAAATTGCTTCAAAAACAATCTGATCTGGTCTCAAGATTTCTTTTGAAATTGGTGAATTGCCATTTGCATAGATACTGACTGGAGTTGAATTAATAATAATATCGCAAAACAATAACTTTTCTGCATGCTTGTTGTCAAAAAAATGAATTTTTGCATTTGGGAATAATTTTTTGAATTCTTCTGCCATTAATTCTGCTTTACTAATTGTTCGGTTAAAAATCAAAAGGTCTCCTCCAGCAATCAAAGCTGCGTAAGCCACCGCTCTCGCTGCGTTACCAGCTCCAATGATCCCAACCTTTTTGTCCGATAAGAACTTTGGAATATGACCGACCCTTTTAATTTCGACTTTCATTATATCAGCCAGCGGCATCAAAGCTCCAAGCCACTCTGTATTAAATCCTTTTAATATTCCATTTTTGTTTACTACAGTATTAACGGCACCAATTAACACTGCTGTTTCGTCTACATCGTCCAGATATCGCATTATTTCACTTTTGTATGGCGTACCAACAACAATTCCATTGATTCCAAGTATTTTGATTGATTGAATTGCATTTTGAAGGTCGTCTTGCTTTATTTCGGAAGCCAAAAATGAATATTTGGATTGTAGTCCAATCAGGTTATAAATTGAGTTGTGAAGCTCTGGAATAATTGATTTTTCTATGTTACTTCCAAAAAGTAAGTTTTGTTTGGTAATTGAGCTAGTCATATTAATAAATTTTAATTCTGACAGAATAATCAGATATTATAGGTTTGACTTTATAAAAAAAAGTAGTCAATTGTAATTTAGAAAAACATTTGACAAAAAAAGGTGGTAATGATTTAATTACATAAGTCGTTATCAAAACTTCAACAAAATGCAGCTGTAGCTCAGTTGGATAGAGCGAGAGACTTCTAAGCTTTAGGTCCTTGGTTCGATCCCAAGCAGCTGCACCAAATAACATCAAAACCTCTAGCGAGGATTATTTTTTTACCATAAAATCATAAACTAATTCGAGCCACTGAGTCTGTTGATCCAAAAAAGCGAAATGACCAGACTTTTGTATGATTTTCAATTCTGAATTCTGGATTAAACTATTCATTCTTTTTCCAAAAGTTATTGGTGTTGATCTATCTTGTTCCCCAAAGATTAATAAGGTGTCCGATTTCATTTTTTTCATTTGTTCGCTCAAATCTTCGTTTATAATATTGCCAAAAATTTGTTTTAGGTCTTCTCTAGCATTATAATCATCTGCTCCAATAATTTTGTAGAATAAAGGTTTGAACCTGGAAATTAATGGTAAAGTAAATGCAGGTTTCACGGATTTTGCAATTTTTTGTTTTAGATTAGTACTATTAGAACCGTCTACAAAGCCTGCTGGACCCGTCAAAACTATTTTTTCTATTTGGTAATCATCAGAATTCCAAATTTCTCCAGCAAGCTTTATACTAGTTCGTCCACCAAACGAATGACCAACTAAAATTACTTTTTTCAACTTTAATTTGATAATCAAATCGTTAACAAGAGTAGAATAATCCACCATTGACCATGCCAAATTCGGAGTAGGAGACGAACCAAAACCTGGTAAATCAATTGCCAAATAATTATATTTAGTTAATTTCTTTTGCATTTGCTCAATGACTGGAAACCAAATCTTTGCCTCACTCCTCCATCCGTGAAGGAATATTATTGTATTTTTGTTAAGGTCAAAATCAGGGTTGACATAACAATTTGTAAGCTGATTTTTAATTATAGTTTGACTCCTGTTCATTACTCAACTCTTTGCAAATAAAGGTTTTTTGACAAGTTTAATCAATCTGCAACAACAAGCCCTTTCTATTAAAATTTTTTGGAATCCCAAGATCTTGGTATATATTTGCTACAGGCACTTTTGAGTTGGAAAGTGTCAAAAATTCTAGTTTCTCAAAGCTTTTTTCTTTCAAAAAACTACTAATCATTGCCTGACACAGAATCAACAACTTTTTACCTTTGAAACAATTGTTTAAAGTAGTTCTACCTGCGACTCCTGAAAGTTGCACTTCTTTGTTGACCTGTATTAATGAATAACAGCCAACTATTTCACCTTGTTTTGACTTAACCAAAAAAGTTTTTAGTCCTTTTTGTTTGTAACTTTTATCAAAATTACTCAAGATCTCAATTACTCTTTGAGGATTTTCATCAAAAATTGTTTTGCCTAATTCGTCTTTACTTATTTTTATGGCAAAACTACTGGTTAATAGATTTTTTATGACATCTATATTTTCTTTATCATTTGACCTAACTTCTAAGATTTCAAAATCAATTAGAGTATCTTTGTTTAAAAAGTTGACAGATTCTTGTCTATTCAAAACAAAAAAATTAGAATTATATGGCTTAATTTTAGACACTGGAAAGACTTTCTGGATAATACTTTGTACAAATTCTGGATTGCAGTTATCAAAAACTACTTTAATTCTGCCTTTAAGGTGATTTTGTTGCAGGGTTAAAAACTCAGTTAATTCTTGTTCGTTCAGTTTTGCTGGTAAACTTAAAAAATTACTGATGGCTAAGTCTGTATAATAGTTGGTCATGTTGGGATAAGTTTAATTTTAAAAGTAAAATGCACAGCGTCATCTTGAATATAACGAGAGAGATATTATGATTTGTAGGGCAAATGATTGAATGTTCGCATAATACGGCTAACATATCTTTCGCTTTGCTCAAGATGACGATTGAACTTTATTTTCAAAAAAAAAGGTTAAAAAATTCTAGAATTTTCAAGGTAAATTATTGTCAAACTTTTCTTATTCATCAACTACATCATTATAATCAATAACTTTGGTTACAGGTGTGAATTTGTCTATGCTAACTTTCAAAAATTGTGAAGTGTCGATATCTCCCGTGATATACTCTCCTGTAAAATATGGCATAGAAAGATTAGTTGCATTGTGCTTTCCTTTCCGCAGAATTGCTTCTTTGAGTCCTTCGATATCTTGGAACATCAGTTTTTCAACACCTAGGAATTTCTGAATTTCGTTTTGATTCATCTGACTTGCAATCAATTCTTTTTGGGTTGGGATCGAGATTCCATAATAATCAGGATAGAATAATGGCGGGCAGGCTGACACAAAGTATATTTCGGTTGCTCCTGCGTCTCTAACGAGTTTTACGACTTCTTTTGATGTAGTTCCACGAACTATTGAATCGTCGAGAATCATAACCTTTTTGTTCCTAATCTCTGTGAACTGTGGAGATAGTTTTTGGAGTACAGACTGCCTCCTTTTGTCTTGTCCTGCCATGATGAACGTTCTGCCAACAAATGGGTTTTTGTATAATCCCTCTGTGTAACGAACACCTAATGAACTCGCCATTGATAACGCGGCTGTGTTACTACTAAAAGGAACTGGAATTACCACATCTGGAATAATTTCAGGATAAAGTTCTTTCCATTTTTTGGCTAAATTTTGACCCATTCGAAGTCGTGATCTATATACCGAAATATCATTAAGAACAGCGTCAGGTCGAGCAAAATAAATATACTCAAAAGAGTCAGGAGTGAATTCCTCTTCTCTTATTTTTCGTCTTAGAACCTCTCCTTCAAACGTAATGTAAACAACTTCTCCGTGACCAACGTCTCCAATTCTCTTGAATCCTTGAGCATAGAACATTGCAGTTTCAGATGCGAATATATAGTCTTTTTTGCCGTCAGAGTTTTCTCTTTCTCCAATGACTAATGGTCTAATTCCATGTGGATCTCGGAATGCCATCATACCTTTGCCCGCTATTACTGAAATTACTGAATAACCACCAATTGCGTGTTGATAGACGTATTCAATAGCTGAACACATATTTTCAAAAAAATCAGCTTTCTTGTCCAATTTGGCTAATTTGATGCTGAACAAATTCAATATACATTCTAAGTCCGAACCAGAGTTACAAAGAACTCGCCTAGTGGTATACAAAAAATCTTTACATTCTTCATAGTTAGTCAGGTTACCGTTGTGAACCATTGCGATTCCGTAGGGATAAGAAACATTAAAAGGCTGGGCGTTGTTAAGATCGTAGGCAGATCCATTGGTGGGGTATCTTACGTGACCAAGTCCAGCATTACCTTTGAGATCTTGACTTAGGAATTCAGGCTTAGAAAACACATTCCTAACATACCCCGCACCTTTCTTGATATAGAATCTATTCACATCGTTGTTCTCATATGTAAGGATTCCTGCGGCATCTTGCCCTCTATGTTGTAGCTGAATTAAACCATCGTTGATTTCGGTTGAGACTGGTTTGTTGGAGATTATTCCGATAATGCCACACATAGTTAAAAATTGAAAGTTGTTTAGTAATGTACTATATTTTAAAAAAGGTTATTTTGTCAAAGTTTATTGCATGCATGTAAAAAGTTCACTTTGCTAAAATCTATTATTTTTTCTTTGGTAAACTTGGCACGCTAATCTTGAAGTTTCTTTTTGTTGTTTTGAGTTCTAAAATATTCTTAATGTCTTTATCAGTTAAAACTGTTCCTGGAGAAACTTCGCCTAATTCGTCTTTAATGCTAGGATTTAATGTTTCGGTTGGTTTAGGTATTGAAGGGTTTGCTGGAGGGGCTTGTGTAGGATTTTGTTTTTTTTGAATTACATCTTTAATTACCGATTCGTTAGTTGTAGTCGTATTGTTTTCGGGAGATGGGCTGGGGGTAACAAAGTTTGCAATAGAAATAACAGCTAGACCAGCAAGCGACAGTTGAACGACTGCTCTTTGTGCTTTATATGGATTAATTTCACTTGCTTTAACCGAAGCTTCGTTTTTAAACAAACTATTATTTTTACGGTACTCTAAAATGTCTACCCAAATTCTATGTATTTTAGATTTAGAATTACCATCTTCATTTTTTTTAGACGCTAGTCCTTCTCTGAATATTTGAAATTCCTGAAGCGGTGTTAACTTTTGATTTTGATTTATCCTTTTAAGCCCATCTTCAACATAACGATTGTAATCTTGGAGTCTAATATTTAGTTCCCCTAAAGAAATTATTTTTTTGTTAGCGGCAAGATTAAATTTATTTAGTTCGAGATTAAAACAATATGGAATAGAGTGTCCATTTATTTTTTCAAATTTGAATTCATCTTGTATTTGATAATAATCAACGAGTTCTTTTAACTTTGTAATTAATGAATTGTATTGTAATAAATCATTATTAAGCATTTCGGTAATTTTTAAAAATTCCTCAGGATTATTCACAAAATTTGTTTCTGTTTTGTACAAATTATAAACTTCTAAAAGTCTTGCATTTATCGAAGCCTTGATATTATCAATATTTTTTGAATTACCAGAATCAGTTTTCTCATTTGGTTTCAGAGAATTGATATTCAATATTACTCGGTTAATACTTTCATCAATCTTTGGTCGAGCATTTTTTATGAATTCAATTAGGTCTGGAGACTGAACAAGTTTATTTCTTTCTACGAGTGGTTGTTCTATTACTTCTTTTGCAGTAGCAGTTTTTTTTGTCTTAAAATCAACCGTTTTAGAGAGGTTGCCAATCGAATTTAAATTGGCGTTTATAAGGGTTTGTATAGTGTTGATTTTGAAAGTTAGCTCTATTGTTAAGGTTGGGCTATATTCAGTTGGATTTTGTTTGTTGTTTTCTATGTCACGATTATAGGATTCTATTTTAGTTAACAAATCCTTGTTTTCCTCTTTTAATTTAAAAATTAATTTTTGATTTGGATTTTCTGAAGCTTGACTTCTTTCAAGATCCATAACTCTATTATTTAGAGTTGCGATTAAATTGGTTTGAATACTGTTTTTTTCTTTCAATTTAGCAATTTGAGTTCGAAGTTGTGCTTCAACACCTGTTGGTAAGGAATCAGAATTAGTTTTCTTTAATTCTAAAATTCTATTTTCTGCCGCATTAAATAAATGATATAAGTTATTTAGTATTGTTTCAAATGTGTTTGAATCATATTTAGTTTCATAAGTTTTTTGATCAAAACAATTGATTTTATTACTCAAAGATTCGATAACTCTTTCCAAACCTTTTACATTGTTTGTCAAATTAATTGATTTAAGTTCTCTTTGAAAACTATTTGCAAGTTTTAATTCTAAATTATTTCTAGAAATATCTGTAGTTTGAGATTCTATTATTTGTGATGATTCAGTCATATTAGTAGAATATAATCACACTTTTTTCTAAATGTCAAATACAAAAAAACTAACTTTTAAATTGACAAACAATAACCTTAAACATATTTGTTGATAAAAATTAATTGCCCCAACGACCTCTGAATTGTAGAGCCTCAGCAAGGTGTTTTAATTGAATGTTTTGGACCATTTCGAGATCGGCAATTGTTCGGGATAATTTGAGCAATCTCATGTAGCTTCTAGCTGACAATTTGAATTTGTCCACTGCTTGATTCAATAATTTTTGGGTTGATTCGTCGAGCTGACAATATTTTTGGATAAGTTCTAGATTCATTTCCGAATTAGTGAATATGTGGTCATTCTCGAATCTTTTGGTTTGAATATTTCTAGCGTTTTGGACCCTCACTCGAATTTCTTTGGATGTTTCTGCTAAATTTTGTGATTGCAATTCGTCTTTGGATGGGCGGTTGACTTCGACTTGGAGATCGATTCTGTCGAGTATTGGTCCGCTGAATTTGGCTTGGTATCGTGCAATTAGACTTCTGTTTTGAGGTTTGTTCATTCCATCTGGATCATCTGGATCGAATCCGCTCGGGGTAGGGTTCGCTGCCGCCAAAAGATAAAATCTTGAAGGGTATTCAACCGACCCGCTTGCTCGTGATATTGTTACATGACCATCCTCAAGCGGCTGCCTGAGACACTCAATAGATTCTCTCGAAAACTCTGGAAACTCATCCAAGAATAACACTCCTCGATGTGCCAATGAAATTTCTCCAGGTCTGAGTTTGGTTCCGCCTCCAACTAGTGCGATGTGTGAACAGGAATGATGTGGAGCCCTAAAAGGTCTGGTGAGTTTGATATCTCCACCTTTGAGCAAGCCGGCAATAGAGTAAATCTGCGTTGCCTCCAGTATTTCTGCCTCTGTCATTCTTGGCAATATTGTAGCATAACTCCGTGCCAACAATGTTTTTCCAGAGCCAGGTTGTCCGATGAATAGTACATTATGTCCGCCACTTGCTGAGATTTCCAGAGCTCGTTTTGCCATCATTTGACCTTTGACATACGCCATATCTGACGGTAATAATCCGTTCACGTTGACTTCCTGGATTTCTTGATATGATTCCAGATCCATACTTTCTACGGGTTTCAAAAGTAATTCTCCGTTCAAATGCTTTTCAACATCGCTGAGATATTGCACCGCAAAAACATTTACACCTTTAACTAATCTAGCTTCGGATTCATTTTCTCTTGGGATAAATACATTTTCATAACCATTCCGTTTTGCCCAGAGACAGATTGTTAGAACTCCAGCTACTCCTCTTAATTTTCCATCTAAAGAAAGTTCTCCAATGAATAGGTTTTTGTCGTTGGGTTGTTTTTTGATGAATCTTGTCAAACAAAGTATTCCTACAGCCATCGGTAGATCGAGGCTCGAGCCAGATTTGGTAACATCCGCGGGAGCTAAGTTAATTGTAATTTTGCCTAGCGGGAATTCATATCCAGATTGCTTGATAGCTGCCTTGACTCTTTCTCTACTTTCTTGCACTGCTTTGTCTGGGAGTCCGACGATTACTACCATTGGAAGGCTTGGGCTCAGATCGATTTCGCATTCGATTAATTGGGATTGGAGACCTATATTGGTTGCGGTCAAAACTTTGGTTATCATACTTCGATTCAAGATTAGCAGTCAGTAATTGTCAATTCAGTTTTTGGGAGAATGGGAGACAATATGGGGTATTTTAATAACCATCAATCTACTCTACCAAGCTTTTGATTCCGTTATAATAACCAGAGTCAATCCAAAAATCGCCATCAATCGTTTTCCATTCCTTATTATGTTCGATTTTGATAATGGCTTTGTAAGAGTTTGGAAGCTCTATTTTTGACAAGTTTGATTTGATTTCTTTGGCTTTTTCGATTCCTATTTTAGAGTTTATTTTGATTGTTACGGTTTGTAGTTCTAATGGTTTAGTTGTGTCTATAGTCAATTTTTTGGTCATTGGCAAACTTGCCTTATCATCTTTTATCATTTCTTCAAATGTGTTTGGATCGGACAATAATTCCGCCCAATTAAGATTATTGATAATTTCTTTACGAGTGTTTGACAATGGTAATTCGAGCTTTTCTATGAGTGACAAAACTCCAGATTCAAAGGGTACCGCCATATCAAAAATCAGCTTGGTTAATTCCACGAACTCTTTGATTTCCTCTACAGAACCACTGTCATTACCATCAAGCACTTCTTCTTTTTTATTCTTGGGCTCTTGGATCTTGCCCTTGACGATGAATATTTTTTTTTCTTGAACGACTGACGACAGCTCCATTGCTTTTTTAGAAAAAATCACACCTTCTAATGAGTCATAAGGCATTGTAATGTTCATAACGAGCATCATTGCACCTGCTTTTGTGAATACTTTTTTGATTTTCTCTATTAACACAAAATATATTGTAGGATCGTCGGTTATATTCCTAACGAATTCTAACAAAGGCTCGTATTCATTGAGAGGATTGCCCGAAACATACAGTCCTAAAGCCTCTTTTTCCATCGTTAAGGTCTCGAACTTTGACAGGTTTTTGAAGTCAGTTTTGAAGCTAATTTTGCTGGTTGTGGTATCGTCAAAAGAGTCGAATAGATTGTCAGAGTCGTTTTTTTTGGATTCACGACGACTGCTCAGATTCTCAAGAATATTCTCGACATTTGCCCACAAGAAAGAGCGTTTTTGGATGTAATTGGTGTTGTCCATTGTTTTCTATTCTCTTATACAATCAAGGAATTGTCAAAATCAGTTTTCTAAATCTTTATAGTTCAAAAATTAAATATTATACTTAAGATATTCAAAATTTATGATTGAGAACTCAATGCCCGTCATCTTCAGCTTGACTGGAGATCCAATAGACGATCACAAAATTATCAAGTTTCCTGGTTTTTGCCAGACTAAATAATCTTATTAATTCCTATTTTTCATTTCTATTACTGAATTTGCCCCCCCCCATAATCATCTTACATTCTAACCCGAAGTGCAACACTTTATAGTTTAAGACTTGAATTATCCCAAATCTCTTGAGGTGTGTTGTAATTATGTCTCTTTCTA
>JAYTWQ010000079.1:0-1946 GCA_043743355.1 bacterium
GGAAGGGAACATATGATTATATTATTAGTAAAAAAACAATTCTTGACAAATATCGTAAGTAACTTGCCTTCAAATTTGTGAATTGCTAATCAAGTTTCAACAAATTCTTAAAAATTAATTCTAGTTCATCCTTTGAATATTCGTCCAAACAATCCAAAATTCCCTTACCTATAAGTTCACGACCAATTTTGGACGCTCCGCCTTTGACAGCCAAGACTTGAATCAAAGTCTCATCACAAGCATTATCATTAATTATATCAGTTTTGATTGTTTCAAGCTGACCAATTAATTTGTTGATTCCTGTAGCGAATTTTGACTTATCCTCATCGGAGTGTTTAAAGTGTTTTCCTACATTTTGAATTTTTCTCTTTTTGCCAAATAACATATCGTTATTTTAATAAAAGATTTAATTTTGTGCAAGTTTGGCTTTCAAAATACAATGATAGAATACTAATAAAGATTATACCCCCCTAGGGTTTGACAATAATTCAAATTAATTTTAATCTTTTGAAGTCTTCAATACAAAATTATTTTATGTCCAGTACAAAAATTATCTTAGCAGCCGTAGTCGCAGTTCTTGCAGTTGGAGGTGTTTCAGCCGTAGTAATGAATTCTAACAAACCTATAGTAGTTGACAAATTGATGTCAAAATCTTCAGAAATTATGATGAAGAAAGATGAGGCAATGATGAAGAAAACACGGACTTCTGCCGAAATAGAATCTATGAAAAAAGATGAAGCAATGGCAATGGGAGAAATGTCTTTTGAGGAAAAAGCAGCTTTTGAAAAATTGTCTCCAGACCAACAAGAGATGTTTATGATGCAAAAAGAAAATATGATGAAAGATGGTGTTACAATGGATTCTGTAATAAAAAAAGGCGAACCGTCAACCAAAAAAGCTGGCTATATCGATTATTCAATTGAGAATTTAGCCGCTAATTCAACTGGCAAAAACATTATCTTCTTTAAGGCATCTTGGTGCCCAACTTGTAAAGCTGTCGATGCTGATATTACAGCGAACGAAGCTAAGATTCCGGATGGTGTCAATATTATGAAAGTTGATTATGATACAAGTACAGAACTCAAAAAGAAATATGGTGTAACCCAGCAACATACTTTTGTAGTAATTGACAAAGACGGCAATAAAATTACAAGTAATCAAGGAGCACCAACACTCGATGCAATTTTGGCGTTAGTGAAATAACCTTTAAAATTGTGAAATTAAAAACACCCCCTCATTTACTAGGGGCTTTTATTTCAGAAAAATAATTTGATATTTAATATGCTTACTCTATCTATTACTTCATTCATCGCAGGAATTCTAACCGTTCTAGCTCCGTGTGTTTTACCTCTATTGCCAATAATCATTGGTAGCTCAGTCAGTTCTAATGCAAAATGGAAACCTTTTGTCATTATTGCTTCACTTGCTTTTTCGATCACTATATTTACGCTTCTTCTCAAAGCTTCGACTTTATTAATAGATATCCCGCCTGAGTTTTGGAAATATATCAGTGGAGGAATCATTATTTTTTTTGGTGTCATTACACTCTTCCCAAATTTATGGAGTGATTTTTCAACTAAATTAGGATTGACTACCAAATCAGATTCTCTACTTGAAAAATCAACCGAAAAAAGTGGTTTGTTTGGAGCGGTTTTAATTGGAATGTCACTTGGTCCGGTTTTTGCATCATGTTCACCAACTTATTCTTTGATCTTAGCAACTGTATTACCAGTAAATTTTTTGGAAGGTTTAGTTTATATATTCGTGTATGCATTAGGGCTTGCTTCAGTTTTACTTTTGATTTCAATTTTTGGAAGAAAGCTGATTAACAAGCTCAAGATTGTTGCCAATCCCAATTCAGTTTTCAAAAAAGTATTAGGAGTTCTTTTCCTTGTTGCAGGGTTATCTATTATTACTGGTTTTGACAAAAAAGTTGAGACTTTTAT
>JAYTWQ010000080.1:0-4895 GCA_043743355.1 bacterium
ATTCCAAGTCTAAGATTGACAAAGCTAATTGTAGTCACAACAGTTATCAAACTAAAGAAAGCGTTCAAAATACTAAATGTAAAAATCTCAAAAAGTGGATCAAATGATGTGGCAGCTTTTGAAATTTTGTTCAGAATCTGACCGCTAGATCGAGTGGTATGGTGAATTGGGTCAACAGTCAAAAAAACTTTGTGAGCACAGTACTCAACGCTTGCCAAAGTTCGAACCGTAACCAAGTCAAAAATGTATGAAAAATAAATTTGAACAATAGACATAAATATCCAAAAAAGTACAAAATACATTGCTAGATTATAATTATTCGAAGTCAAAAAATAAGAAAAAATTATTGGACTTACTGTTATCAGTACCATCTGAAATGTAAAGAAAGTTACCGAAATCAAAATATTAACTTTTTGTTGCCAAATAATGTTCCACCATGGTTTTTGAAAATCTACTTCTAATATTTTAGCAGCATCAAATTGATTAAAAAAATTATAAATAGTATTATAATAAAACTGTGAAAATTTGTTTTTGTTATTCATTAAATAATCTTACACAATTAAACGAAATTCGTAAAGCCTATGTGTTTATACTTTTCACACTTAGAAACCCAAATATCGAAACCCAACTTTATCAATGTCACAAATAATTTAAATAAAAAAATAAAACCTTAAGCGATTTAATTTTTGGATGAGAATACACCATGTCATCTTGAGTGAAACGAAAGATCTGTTAGCTGTACTATAACAAAAGGTCTATTTTTGCTATTGATTCATTACAGATCTTTCGCTTGTCGTTGCGGGACTAAATTCGGGAAACCCGAATCAACTTCGAACTTGCTCAAGATGACGATTAGAATTTAGAAAAGAAAACAAATTTATAGATAATAAAACTGCTTGATGTAAAGCTTAGTTTGACTTTCGATATTTGGGTTTAGCAAGGGGCAATTAAACTAGAATCTTAAAATATTATTTATTTGACTTCAAAATCTACTGCGTATTCCATATTCTTACCTCCTTTGGTCAACGTCCTTCCTTTGGTGTCCGACAGCTCTACCTTAAAATTATATTTGCCTGGTTTGAGTGCTCGAAGATAATAATCTGAGCCATATACTCTGGTCACGAATGAATTGTTGATATACAGTTTGTAATACCCTTTATTTGCTTCAAGATCATCATTAGTGTTCTCAGGAAACAAAGTGAATCCATTTGAATTTATTTTTAGATTGTAACCTTGAGACACATCTTTATTTATATTCAAAGAAACTGCTGGCACTTGATCCGATTCATTCAATTCTCTTTTTGGCAAAGGTTGAGAAGTTTGATTGTTACTGACGGAAGGATTAGCTAAATTAACATTTTTTATTCCTCCAAAATTGACTGCAGATGCAACAGAACTTGTATTTTTTGAATTATTTGATTTGTTGTTATTCCCAATAAAAAAGAATATACCAGAGGCAACAGCAACAAGTAGTAGAATTATTATAGCTAAAATTATAATTGATTTTTTTGACATATTTTGTTGATTAAGATTTTACTAAGGTTATCAAATGTTAAATTGAACAACACTATGGGTATTTTGAGATCCCCAGTCAAGCTGAGGATGACATGCGTTGAGTTGTAATCCAAAAAAATTGTGATTATGTAGAACAATACGATTTTTAAATAGTTAAGTATTTAGAATTAAAAACCTATATTCCTTCGTACCAATCAATTGGGTTGATAGCTTCAACTATTTTTCCTGAACGAACTACTACAGTTGCTGGTTTTGGTTTGGATGGGCAACCTGGACCAGTTCTACATTCCAAAACATTGTAATAAGCTTTTCCTTTGAATGAATTGGACTCGTTAGTTCTAGCATAAATAAAGTAATTTCCAGTCGGAAGTTTGAAGCTATAAGTCAAGTTTCGGATTCCTTCAGAACATACAATCTTATCATTATCAAGGTTGTAACCACAAACCACCATCTCGAATTTGTTATCAGGTGTTGGATAAGCTAACTTGCCTGTAACAGTACCATATTCAGAGTCGTCAATTGACGAAACAGAGGCGGTGGAGATTATAGTAGATGAAGAACTTGTTGTATTTTGAAGGTTTACAGCGGCTAGATTCACATCAGATACTCCAGCAACTGAGGGGTCAGACAATCTATTGACAACCGCCTGCTTTAAGATTTCGTTTTTTTGATACCAGTCTGTGAATACAAAATAGCTGGATCCTGATACAAGCCCAATAGCAAAGGCTAAAAATAAATTAAAAAAGTTTTTGAACATATAGATTTTTGATACTTAATTAAAACCTGATTTTCGTATTAATTGTCAAGTTTACTCTACCCAGGCAACAACATCCGCAGGTTCACCATTATCGTCAACAAGCAAACCAATAGGTTCAGAGTTTATCAAATTGAATTCAGAATTTTTGGTAAGTTTTGTTTCCAAATTTAAGGCTTTGATTTGCTCAAAAATATTTTGATCCTTTACATAAATATTAACAATATCTTTTCCTGAAGTTATAGGAATTATTGTCTTACTATTATTCAAAGTTACAGAATCAAAACCTAAACTAGGCAAAACTTGTGACAATTTTTTGGCTGAAGCTGATCCATTCCCATATATTTCAAAAGAAATTTTGTTAAGCTCTTCTTTATTACCAACATTGAGAAGATTCTGGATCTGCAGTCTAGCCTCGTTCCGACCACTACTTAGAATTGCAGTTAAGCCACCAATCTCACCATCACAATAAAAAATATGATAGCCATAATCTTGAGTTGTTTGATCGCACAAAAATCCATTACCTACAGCCCAAATCACTTTGCTATAGTTGTTTTTTAGGTCTACACCTCGTAGAATGGACACAACTGATTTGAGTTCGTTCACCGTCATGCTGGTTTTGACATTATTACCTAGAATTCCAAACAAAGAATTAAGACTTCCTATTGAAGAAAGTAAATTTTGACTTTTTATTTTTTGGACAATCGATTGAATTACAATACTTTGTCTTCTCGCCCTAGCAAAATCGCTTCCTTCTCCATTATCTCCGTGCCTTGATCTAGCGTATATCAAAGCTCTAGTTGCACTCATTTTCTCGAGTCCTTTAGTGAAAGACTGACATGGTAATAATCCAGAGTAATCACGATTAGGATATTCACAATCAGTAAATGTATTATCTATGTTGACGTCAACCCCTCCGATAGTTTCAACGGTCTTTTCGACTGCATCAAAGTTAGCTGTAATCCAATAATCAATAGGAATACTGAACTCTTTAGAAATTAGATTGCTTATTTCTCGACCTCCACTAAGACCTCTTTGCGTTGCTGCTCGAAAAACTTCGTTGATTTTGAATGTAGAATTGACAAGTTGGTTAGAATAAGGATCTAAGGTCTTGTATTGAACAAGAAAATCACGAGGAACGTTGACCGTTACAGCTTTCTTTTCTTTGTGATAGTATGACGCAATCATTATTGTATCAGACAACCCTCCTCCAGGCGTAGCGTCTAATCCAAGAACCAAAAAATTAGTACGACCTAGATTTTGACCTTTGATTGGACTTTCTGGACTGAGAACTTGCGTAATTTTGGAGAAACCCTGCTTGGCAGTACAAAACCAGTTACTACAATCCTCTACTGTCGACTCAGCATCAAAAATCGAATTAGAAGTCGTGGCAGCGGTATAAATAAAGTAACCTCCAGAACAAAGGAAAATAGTTGTTAGTATTACCAAAAAATTAGTAAAAAACTTGTTAACACCATTTGATCTTTTGACTGTATTGATAGAATGAATATTATCTTCAGGTGTAAAAGTTGGCATTATATTTGTATTTAAAGTCTATCAATTCAATTATAAATAAAACTTTTGTGAGGTAATTTTGTCAAGTCATGTATCCAATCTTATTCTCCAAAAAAAATGTTGATCCTTATTGTTTTATACTCAACCTATTTTAAATTTTGAATATAAGAATAACATTTTTCATCCTGAATTTGTTTTAGGATCTAAAGAAAGGGTAATCAAAACCGAGTTCCAAATTCTACATTGTAGGTATAATTAGTTTTCATTTTTAAACTAAAAACTTTTAATTGGATATTGTATTGAGTTCTAAAAAAAAATTGCACTACTATTATTTTTCGATAACCCCTTCCCAATCTGCAACGAACCGATCCAAACCTTTGGTGGTTAATTCATGATCAATATTAAAGTCTTTCCAATCTTTAGAATAATCTAACACTTCGTATAAAATAGGTTTTAGATTCAACTCAGAATAAACAAAGCCATTTAATTTTGATTTGTTGTTAGAATAATTTTGCCATAATGGTAAAGGTGCAGTTATGATATCACAATCAACTTTTTCGTATGGAGTTAGACATCCCAATATATGTTCTAATGTTCGAGTAGAAGCTGCAAGGAGTGAAACTTTGGAATCTAATTCTGAATACATTTTACGAATATTGTTAATCAAGTCCATTCCGTTCTGACCAATATCATCCAATCGGCCGAGGAATGGTGAGAGCAAAACATCGCCTTTATTTTTCATATTGTGAGTAGCTAAATGAACTGCCAAGGCTTGTTCCTGCGAAAAAACTAATGTCATGTTGACTCGACCTCCATTATTAACGAATTCTTCTGCTGCCTCTATTCCAGATTTGATTGTTGGGAATTTGATATGTGCGTTAGGAATCCATGTGTAGAATTCATTGGCTTGAACAAGCAAATCTTCTTTTGTTGAATTCCAATTCGCATAAACCTCGATTGAGACTGAACCATTTGGGATAAGGTTTGAAATATCAATGACCTCTTTTTTGTATAATTCAAGAAGCTCTTTCTCTTGCATTTTGCCCCCGTTTAACCTGGCTTGAACAAGTGGATTTTTGACCAAGAGTGTCGGATTGGTTGTCTGACCATC
>JAYTWQ010000081.1:0-2520 GCA_043743355.1 bacterium
AAATACACCGTCATCCTGAACTTGTTTCAGGATCCCCAACAATCGAAAATAAATGTTCGAAATCAAATCGCGCCTTCGGGTGTTTTTTTCTTGCCAAATTCGGGTAAATTATACTTAATTAAAGAATGTCTCAAATCTCAAAAATCAAATTGTTTATTGTTATTTTCTTTGGAACAGTAATATTAATCTTCGGAACAGTATTTGGCTTCGTTTTATATAAAGAAAACCTAGTAAATAAAAGCAATAAAACTGAAATTTTTTCAATCAATTCAAATTCAGAATCAAATACTAATCAAAGCATTACCCAAAAATATTTTTATAATAATCGTAAATATCCTAATTTTAAAGTACCTAATTCTTTTCCAAACTGGAGATTTGAACCAAATGAAAGTGAATTTCAAAACAAAGAAGGTTCACCAAATTCATCAGGAATCGACTTTGAAATAAAATTTACCAAAAACAATTCAGTCTTAACAATTGTTGTTGGACAACCTTCTGTTAATAATTTTAGAAGTGAACCATCTTGTTTTGGACCCATAACCGTACTGGGGAGCAATGGTTTATCAAGGGTAAAAGATATTAACCCAAATAGTGAAAATACTTGGTTGTATGCTAGTAGGACAAAATATGTGACAGCAGATCGTGAGAAAGCAGATTTTGAGAAACTAAAAAATGAATTCGTCAGATCATTTCAATATTCTGGAAATTTAATGGTTTGCAGATTTGAATATTTACCTGATACAACACTATCTATTTTAGATCCAAAACGCGATTTGAACAATTCTTCAAAAGTTGGCTGGTTTAATATATACTTCAAAGGTGAGGAAAAAGATTTACCAGAAGTTGACCAAATTGTGTCTCAAATCAAATTTTAATATGCTAATAACTAATTTCCAAACCAAAGAAGAATTGTTGAACTACGTCGAGACCAAAATTGTGGATGTTGTAGTCTTGAATCAAACCAAATACAAATCTACAAGCTTATTCATGAGCGGCGGCAGTTCAGTCGCATTATACCAAAAAATTGCAGATAACTCAATAATCCAGCCCAAATTCCTAGAACTATTCCAAGTCGATGAACGATTCGTACCAAAAGATCACAAAGATTCAAATCAAAAACAACTTTTGGAGATTTTCCACAGATACCCTGAGAATAACAAAAACTTTGTCAAAACAGAATATTTGCTCGAGAACTGTGTCAAAGATTATCACTCGCAGTTATCTGAAATCACGCAGCCAGATATAATGATTCTAGGATTTGGATTGGACGGACATTTTGCATCAATATTCCCAGACGAACACAACGAGACAAATTTGGAATCAAATGAAAAAGCAATTAATACTCAATCTATGTCTGGTTATCCAGTATTAGAGCGAATTACATTGACTCCAAAATATATTGCCAAAGCCAGAAAAGTATTTGTAATGCTTATTGGAAAAGACAAAAAAGCAATTTTGGAAGAGTTTTTGGGCGGTGATTTGATAGTGCAGCAGTTCCCTGCAAAGTTTTGGCTAGAAAAAGAAAATGTGGAAATATTGACTTGTTTTGAATAAAATAATAAGGTTTTGGGATGCAAACAATCAAGTTTTTTATATTAGGAATCAGTGGTAATCTTGCCAAAGAAAAAGTCCTCCCTGCCCTTGGTCAATTCCACGGGCTTTATGGAGATGAAATCAACATTGAAATCCATGGCTACTCGAGGTCAGAGGCCAACTTGTCAGAAATCCAAAAACTGACATGCCTTGCCGATAGTTCATCTTGTCCACGGATAAAACTATACAACGGAGAATATGAGAACAATCAAGTCTATCATGACCTTGTCTCTGGATTAAAAGATGAAGAAAGGTTAGTTGTTTATTTGGCGATTCCCCCAAGTATTTTTGTCAAATTCCTTCAAAACTCTTGTCCTTACGGCAAACATAGACTAGACATATTAATGGAAAAACCTTTCGGTGCCAATGAGAATGAGGCGAATCAAATTATAAAAATCATTGAAGCTTGTGATCTTACTGATTCTGTGCATTTTATAGATCATTATTGGTTCAAAAACTCAGCTAGAGTTGATTTTGATACGGTTTCCAAAGAGTTGAAGTTAAATATTAGTAAGCTCAAAAAGATAAAAGTTCAGGCTCTCGAAACCTTAGATATAGGAATGAGAAAAGGTTATTACGACCAGACTGGAGCAACAAAAGACATGTTAGTCCACCTGTTTTCTTTGTTGAATTTGTCAAAAAATTTGTTCCATGATAATGATTTTGAAATGGAAATAAATACTGTTAGAAGTTTGAACCTGGGACAATATGATTCCTATCAAGCTGAAATAGACGTTAACAGTAGTCAAACCGAAACTTATTTTGACACGATAACAGAATTCAACTTTGGAGGCAAAACAATCGACATCGAGTTTGAATCTGGCAAAAAAAGACTTGAAAAGAAAACACAAATTACACTACAATTTGAAAATAAAACCGTGGAATATACCTTAGCACCAGAACCAACAATCGAAGTAATTGAAAATG
>JAYTWQ010000082.1:0-4584 GCA_043743355.1 bacterium
ACTTTTATTTCGAAGTTTACAAAGCATATTAATCGAACTGTGGTAATATTGAATGCTTTTTTACTTGCTGCCGTTTCACTCGTTCCTTTTTCTGCTAACCTTATCGGAACATATACTTACAACCAAACTGCAATTATCTGGTACGGAATGAATATTGTTCTTGTTGGTTTGATGAGTAATATTCTGTGGTATTATATTACAACTACCGAAAGTTTGAGGAATAACGACCTAGACCCAAAAGAACTTTTGCAAGCTAGAATTCGAACTTCACTCAACCCACTTTTTGCAATTTTAGGAATAATTGTCAGTTTTGTTTTACCTTCACTAAGTTATGTACTATATGCTTTTCCTGTAATTTTTAATTTGATTCCTAGAAGTTTGGATATTGTAGAAAGAGCTTTTGGAATAGATCTTGAAAAGATTGCTGAAAGGGTTGTAAAGTAAAGATAATTATGTAGTCCATTTGTTCACAATCTGGATGGTTGGATCCAGCAAATCAGTTTTGTGTACTGTATCAACATTATTGAGGACGGCTAACAGTCTTTCAAAGCCCATTCCAGTATCGATATTTTTTTTGATGAGTGGTTTTAGATCTTTCGGTTCTTTGACACCATCTTGCCATTCTCCTTCGTACTCCATAAAAACATGGTTCCAGATCTCCATAATTTGAGTTTCTAAAAAATCTTCGATGTCAGTTAATTCCATATTATCAAAACCTTTTTCAAATTCTAATTCATTGTCTCCCAAAAGATAATAAATCTCGCTGCACGGTCCGCACGGTCCACGATAAGGTAATCCCCACCAATTATCGTTACCTGACTTTTTGGTAATTCTATAGATATATTTTTCGTTTTCAATTGCTTTTTTTTGCTTTTTAAAATCAAATTCAATGCCAACATCTGGTATTAATCCAACTGATTCAAAGCATTTTTGCCAGACTTGGACCGCTTCCGAATCTTCACTGCATTGTTCTGAACCTTTGTAGACTGTTACAAAAAGTCTCTTAGGGTCTATTCCCAGCCATTTTTGGGATGTCAAAAACTCAAATCCCCATTCAATTGATTCTTTTTTGCCGTAATCTCCAAGCGACCATGAACCGAGCATCTCAAAGAAAGATAGGTGTCGATTATCTCCAACTTCATCAATATCAACTGTTCGAATTACTTTTTGGCTATCTGCCAACCTTACTCCAGCTGGATGTTCTTGACCCATTAGATATGGTACGAGTGGGTACATTCCAGAGTTGACGAACAAAAGAGTTGGATCTTCTTTGGGTAGGAGGCTAGCACTTGGAATTATTGTGTGACCTTTGGATTCCATAAAATCTAGGAATTTTTGGCGTAGTTCTTTGGATGTAATCATATTAATGGAATTTGATATAGAATCTGCTTTGCGTCAAGTTATTTCCCAAAACAAATAGATTTTACTTATTTACTTTTTGAAGGAGGTTATTTTATTAATCTCATTTGTTTTATTTCACAACAATATTGATATTTTATTTAACTTTGTATTAAAAATGGGCTAGCCGCAAAGAAGAATTCATTAATTAAAAACTAATTATTAACTTAACCCAAATTGTGAGTAAGACAATTTTCCACTTTTATAAAGATTTTTGAATTTATTTCGCAAAGCTAGTAGATTTTTTTTAATAAAATCCCCCATCGCTATCGCTCTAACCCTTTTAACAAGGGGTAACCAATTCCAAGTTTTTTTTTGAAAGATTTACTCACAACTTAGGTTAACTTACCTTGACTAGCATACAGAATAATTGTAAGTTTGATTAATATGCTCAAAAGATCTGTTTTGGAAGGACTCAAAAATGCTTCTCGTTCTCTATGGTTGTCAATGACTGCAATTGTGGTATTGACAGTCTCTCTTGCCTCAGTTGCTCTTGTTATTGGCCTGTCTGTAACGGTTGGTTACACTGTTCGTAACCTTGATGCACTCGTTAGCTTTCCTGCTTTTTTTAAGGAAAATGTAACTGAAGGTGCAATTAATACTCAGGTTTTACCCAAAATTAAAGCAAACCCAAAAGTAAAATCAATCGAATACTTTGACAAAGATAAAGCCCGAAAAAAGCTTGAGGCTGGTTCAGTTGGATTCGTCAGCTCTTATTTGAGTAAAGAGGAAAATTACGCTTGGAGATATGTTTTGATCACTCCTGTCCGCTCCGAAGATTATTCTGATGTTGTAAAGACAGTCAAAGATGGCGAGTACAAAGATTTGTTTGATTCTGTTCCTGTCGACGATGGTTTTGTGAATCAGTTGTTGAGATTCTACAACTATATTAATTTGTTTGGAATGGCGTTAATTGTAATTTTCTCACTAATTTCGGTTTTGGTTATGTCTAATGTGCTGCGGATGACAATCTATAGCCACAAAGAAGAAATTGAAATTCTACGTTTGGTTGGTGCAACTAACAATTATATTCGAGGTCCATTCATCGCGCAAGGAATCTTTTATAATGTGATTTCGTCAATAATTGTTGTTGTGATCTATATAATTGCCGTATCCCTTTCGATTCCATTTCTCAAAAATTGGTTTTTTGGAAGCCTCGTCAGTGGTGGAGACGTATTAATCAACAATCTTAACACTCAGCTTTACCTTTCTTTGGTTGGAACTGTAGTAATGAGTATTTTGATTGGAGTGGCAACAATTTATGCTTCGATTCAAAGATATCTCAAGGTCTAAATGATAAAGACTTTGTCGATTCTTGTACATATAAATTGTTCATATTATTTTTATAATATATTTACTTTTGTAGAGTTTTTCATACTGAAATTCATTTTTTATTGATAACTTACCAATAATGTCATCCTCAGCTTGACTGGGGATCAAAAAATATCTAATCATGAAGAAATCATTGAATTCAAATCAAACACACTTCAAAATAAAGTTATATTTATTCGGTGTAATTTTGATTGCGGCAAATTTTCTAGTCTCATCTTTGGTCAGGAACCTTAACTTATTTCATGTCAAAAATTATTTTCCTGCAAGTTTTGGATTTGGTTTGCTTTCTTCAGTTTTAATTTTGGGTTTAGTTTTTGCATTCATTCACAAACAAAGGTTTTTATATAAACATCCAATTTTATCAACTTTTATAATTGCTGGAGTAATAAGTAATTTTTTGGAATATACAATTTTTGGCTTTGTGATAGACTATATCAATGTTGGGATTGCGGTTATCAATTTTGCCGATCTTCAAATTTATACAGGTTTGATTATGTTAAACTGGAGAATGTTGGTAGCAAAACAAATTAAAAATCTTGACAAGGTATATCACAAATGATATAAAAATTTGGTGTCTATTAAAAATGATAAAATCAAAATTGGTCAGTTTATTCGTTCGCTAAGAGAAAAAAAAGATTGGACACAAGAAGATCTTGCAAATATTTTAGAAACTTCTCAAAGTGCAGTGGCACGCATGGAATCTGGTGATCAGAACTTTACGACAGAGATGCTAGATCGCATTAGTACAGCACTCAATCACAGAATTGTTAGATTAGCGGATGATTCATTGGATTTCAAAATCAAGGGTGGATTCAACCTCGATGGAACTATATCAACCAACAAATCTAAGAACGGTGCAATGGGGCTATTGTGTGCATCTATGCTGAACAAAGGTATTACGACGCTATATGGAATTCCATACATTGAAGAAGTCTCTAGGATTCTGGAAGTGATGGAAAGCATTGGAATCGAAGTAAAAAGAGATGGAACAAAATTAGAATTAACACCACCAAAAGAATTCAACCTCGGAGGAATCGATGCCAAATCTGCTGGTCGAACTCGAACAATTCTGATGTTTTTGGGTCCTCTTATTCATTGTTTCAAAGAATTCACGTTACCGAATAATCAAGGCTGCAAACTAGGCAAACGAACAATCTCTGCTCATCTTTATGCTCTCGAAAAATTAGGTGTCAAGATTAGAGTGTCTGAAACTGGATTCCATGTTAGATCCAACGAAATCAAGTCTGCCGAGATTGTAATGTATGAAGCTGGAGATACCGCAACTGAGAACATTATTATGGCTGCGGCTAGAACTGAAGGGCGAACGACAATCAAATACGCTAGTACAAATTATATGGTGATGGACGTTATAGGCTTTCTACGCAAACTAGGCGTGGAGGTTGAGGTGAATGGTCATGTAATTACAGTTGTTGGTAAGAAAGATATCGACATGGATATTGAATATTACAATTCCGAAGATCCAATTGAATCTATGACATTCCTCAGTGCTGGAGTGACAACAGAATCGACAATTACTGTGGCTAGATGTCCAATTGACTTTTTGGAACTAGAGATGCTAAAGTTGTCCAAAATGGGTTTAAAGTACAAAATGACCAAACCGTATTTTTCACAAAATGGCTTTACCAAGTTAGTCGATATCACAGTTCTCCCGTCTAACCTAAAAGCCCTCCCAGACAAAATCGCCGCCCAGCCATACCCAGGAATCAATATCGACAACCTTCCATTCTTTGCTCCGATTGCAACTCAGGCTGTTGGTACAACTCTAATTCACGACTGGACATACGAAGACCGAGCCTTGTACTTTACGGAGCTCAAGCGGCTTGGAGCCAATGT
>JAYTWQ010000083.1:0-2876 GCA_043743355.1 bacterium
TGCATTTTTGTCTTGATTACTCGTTCTCTAGATCCTGAAACAAGTTCAGGATGACAATCGGCGATTTCTAATCCGAAATTTAAAATAGATTGAGTATAAGTCAACAAGTTTGTTTAAGCTCGTGTATAATTCATATTAGATTCAAAATTGCTTAATATTTGGCCTTTTATAAAAGTATTATATTAAAGTCAGATCAAGTAATTTGATTGATTGATAGTTTTGTATAAATTGTTGATTTCAGTTGTCAAAGGTTTGTCATCAAACCAAAAATAGTTCAATATAAAATAATTATGCCAAAACAAATTGCAATTCTAGGATTCGGGAAAGAAGGTCAAGCCCTTGCCAAATATTTTACTTATAAAAAGAAATATAGCGTAATTGTCTTAGATGAAAAAATAGAAGATTTGCCAGTTGCCTTTGAGCAATTAGAGCTTATCAATGAACTTGTTATCCCAAAAGTAGATTTGGCATTCAAGAGTCCAGGCATAGCTTTGTCAAGAATTCAAAATCCTCATAATGTTAAAATTTCATCACTGATCACACTACTTTTCCAACAACTCGATATGTCCAAAGTCATAGCCGTGACTGGAACCAAGGGCAAGAGTACAACTGCTAGTTTGATTTATCACATACTTTTAGCCAATGGAAAAAAAGCTGAATTACTCGGTAACATTGGAAACATTAACATTGAACTTCTTGACGAACATGATCCAGAAACCTATTACATTTTTGAGCTTTCAAGTTTTCAGTGTCAAATGCTCGAGAACTCGCCGCACATTGCTATTTGGACCTCGTTTTACATCGATCATCAGGATGTACATGCAGACATGGAGGAATACTACAATGCCAAAGCCAGAATTACACAATTCCAAAACGAGAAAGATATCTTCATCGTCGGCGAGCAAGTTCCAATCAATTTTGGGACCAAAGCTGATCTAGTAGTCATTAAGCCCTCACAAATATACGCTACCAAACTACAAGGCAAACACAACCAGACTAATTGCGAAATAGCTTTTGTGGCGTGTGCCAAAATTGGACTAAAGGACAAAGATATTTTGACTGCAATTGAAAGCTATGAACCACTAAAGGGAAGATTAGAAATGGTTGGAGAGTACAAAGAAATTAAGTTTTTTGCTGATGATTTGGCGACGATTCCAGAGGCAACTTTCGCAGCAATTCAATCATTTGACCCTAGTATTTTAGACACAATTATTGTAGGTGGTTATGACAAAGGTTCTGATTATACTGAATTATCCAAAAATTTGGTCAATACTAACATTAAAAATTATATTTGTTTTGAACCGATTGGTTCCAAGATTGTAGCCGAATTGGACCGAACAAAGGTGAACATAATGAGTGCTAAGAATATGTATAAGGCTGTTGAGCTGGCATACAAACTAACCAAAAGAGATGGCGTTTGCTTAATGTCGCCTGGAGCTGCAAGTTTTGGAATGTTTGAGAATGCGTATGATAGAGGGCAGCAATATCGAAAATACGTAAAAGAACTTGGGTTGAAAGACTCAAAGAAATAAATTTTAACTTTGAAAATTGTTGGCATCTCTTCCTACTCTTAAAAAATAACCAATTGAATTAATAAGTAGGATTACCCTCGTCAAAATTCCGTTTTGCCAATCCCTATATAGAAAGAATTTTTTTATAGCTGAGTCCGCCACTTAATGATGGGAACAAAAGAGCTATATTTTTTAGATACTGAAATAAGTTCAGGATAATCGCTCCACATTTTTTTACAAAAGGTTTTTGATGATCTGATTTTCTTGACGAAACAAACCAAAGTAATTATTTTTGTAATTGTAAATCAAATATTATTCTATGTCATCAAGTTATAGCGAAAGCACAAGTTCAGTCATCAAAAAATTCTTACCAGTTATCATTGGTGGAATTGTAGCATTGGTACTATTAATTACAGGTTTTATTTTTATCCAAAAAAATCTAGCTAATGGTACAAAGTCAGATTTTGGAAAGTTAGAAGCTTCTTACATTAGAGATTACAATTATAGATACGGACTCAAAAATGCACCAGTAAAATATATTTATTTATTCGATTTTAGTTGTGCTGCATGCCAAGCCAATAGTGAGATATTTGAACAAACTTACGAAGCGTATAAAGACAAGGTTGAATTCGTTTTCAAAAACTATGTTGCCGCTCACAAAGGTGACGGAGACAGGAGTGCAAAAGCTGCAATGGCTGCAGGTGAACAAGGAAAATATCTTGAATATTATAAAAAATTAATTGCGATAACAAAAGCACAAGGTAATGGAAATGTATCTGGTAGTAAATACGAAGAAATAGCTGGCGAATTGGGTCTTGATACTATCAAATTCAACAAAGATTACAATTCACTCAAAATCGAAGAAAGAGAAAAACAAGAGCAAAAAGATGTGGCAGATGCCATTGTTCCAGCCAGCGAATATTCAAAAGAATCACCAAAACCTGCCTCCACTCCAAGTATCGTAATTGTTAAAGATGGCAAAGTTGCTACATGGTGGAGCGGAGTAATTCCATTAGAAGGTAATGGTAATAACCCAGGTGTAAGAGCAAGGATTGACAAAGTTATGGGCGAGACATCTCCAGCTATTTCGTCGATTTCTGCTTCTTCGAATGTTGTCACAACTTCACAGACTTCTTCCAAATAAACTCCTCAGTGGGTTTTTTCCTTTTGGCAAAATTAGCAAGCTAAGAACTACTTGCCCAAAAATCAAATTGATTTTAATATTTAAACTAAGTTGATATTAATTTGTCTAACTTTTTAGATTTGATTATACTTTTCACACTTAGAATATCGGATTTGCATTTTTGTCTTGATTACTCGTTCTCTAGATCCTGAAACAAGTTCAGGATGACAATCGGTGATTTC
>JAYTWQ010000084.1:0-2297 GCA_043743355.1 bacterium
TGCATTTTTGTCTTGATTACTCGTTCTCTAGATCCTGAAACAAGTTCAGGATGACAATCGGCGATTTCTAATCCGAAATTTAAAATAGATTGAGTATAAATGAAGTATTGGTCAAAAGCACTAAGGATGATGATTCTATCAAAGCCGATGCTGCTTGGTGGGAAAATTGTCCTTACGAATTAAATTTTGATAATTGGGTGTTCTACGAATACAAAACTAATTATGGAACAAAATCAAACTGGGTTGGACGAGTTGCAAATGAAGAATCTGAGCGTAGCGGCAATTTACCTTGTGTCTTTGCATTCTATCTTTATGGTTCTCCAGCTAATAAAGTCGATGGATGGACAAACGGATTAGAATGTGCAGTCAAATGGCATATCCAAAAAAACATATAGAACTAATAATCAAAAAATGATAATCGGTTGGAGCAGAATGGTAGCCTGTGGTGTTAATACAAATGATATTAACAGTATGTATAATAATGTTCAATTTTATAATTAATTATGGAATCTTACAAATTAGTTAGACTTTACTTAATTTATTTTATTGTTTCAATTAGTACATTTGCACTACTTATATGGTCAACCGTTACACATGAAACTTTTGAAATACAAAAAGTTAATGATAATATTTTTACTAAGTATTATACAACTGAAACCCTTATTTATATGATTATTTCATTAAATTTGGTATATTTTTACCATCTACTAAGAAGTAAAAGTTATTTATACATCCCTCATTTAATTCTTTCTATTTTTCTAATTGGTGTTTTATTAATAGGATATATCAAAAGATTTACTTGATTTATTTCCTCCTTTTTGGAGGTTTTTACATTGGATTTAATTTTTTTGGCAATTTACAAAGTTTTATTTAAAAGTTTCTCTTTGACAATTTCTGTTTTATTAAGTGAAATTAAATGAGATTTTAAAACCCAAACTATTCTTTATTTATGGCAAAAAAAGTATCGACAACTCAACCCGTCGCAGAACCAGCTCAAAATTTGGCTGAAAAAAGAAAAATGGCAGACATGATTGTTGGGCAAATCCGAACTAGCTTCGGTCAAGGCGCAATAATGAAGATGAACGAAATTGCCAATTCTAATGTTGAAGTAATTTCAACAGGTTCATTAGCAATCGACCTTGCAACTGGTGTCGGTGGCGTTCCAAAAGGTCGTATCGTGGAAATATATGGTCCAGAATCCTCAGGCAAAACTTCTCTTTGTTTGTCTGCCATTGCTCAAGCTCAAAAAGCTGGTGGAATTGCAGCATTGATCGATGCTGAACATGCCTTTGATCCATCTTGGGCTGCCAAATTCGGCGTGAATCTTGACGATCTATATGTTTCTCAACCTAGTAATGGAGAAGAAGCCCTCGAAATTGTTGATAATCTCGTCAGATCCAATGCCTTTGATATAATTGTTATTGACTCAGTTGCAGCGTTAGTTCCTCGTTCCGAAATTGAAGGAAATATGGGCGATAGTACAATGGGTGTGCAAGCAAGATTGATGTCTCAGGCTCTTCGAAAACTGACTGGAGCAATCAACAAATCAAAGACTGTTGTAATCTTCATTAACCAAATCCGATTGAAAATTGGTGTAATGTTCGGTAATCCAGAAACTACAACTGGCGGACAAGCCCTGAAATTCTACTCCAGTCAAAGGTTCGATGTACGAAAGGCAGGAGTTCTAAAATCTGGAACTGAAGATGTCGGAATTCGATGTAAGGTCAAAGTTGTCAAAAACAAGTTGGCAGCTCCGTTCAAGGTTGTAGAGGTAGATATGATGTTTGATGAGCCAGGTGTGTTTTCACTAGCTGGCGAAATTATTGACATTGGAACTGGTTATTCTGTGGTAATCAAAAATGGTAATACATATACTCTACAGCTATTAGGTGAAGAGCCAATCAAACTCGGCGTAGGGCGAGATTCTGCAAAGAAAGCGTTATATGCAATGCCTGAAGTAATGGAAAAAGCAAAAGCTCAAATCCTACTTGAATTCAAAGCAAATGCTCACAAGGCAAAAGTTGTAGTTGATGATGACTCAATTCCTCCTTCTGAAAATGAAGACGGTCCAGAACCAACTGAAGATTTGGAATAATAGTTAGAATTAAGAATGATTCCACCGGAAGGTGGTTTTTTTATATATTACAATAAAAGTCATCTTGAGTGAAACGAAAGATCTGTTACGGATCGTAGAGCAAAAAATCGAGTTAATGTCCATTTTTAAGAGGATGGATTATCTCATTTTCCAAGATTATGTAGTATAATTTCGATCAATTTGTTTCGTCGTTCAAGATTCA
>JAYTWQ010000085.1:0-3217 GCA_043743355.1 bacterium
GATAGTAGAAGCCGAAATATATTTTGGTGTGGATAATGCTCGCAGCGATATCAAATCCAAACTAAATCTTTTTTATGATGAACTCTTCGGTGGAATCAAGGTTCTTCCTTTTGACTCTAATTCCGCCCAAGTTTTTAGAACAACCAAATCTGAACTCTACAGAATCGGCAAACCTATCGAGAATTTTGATATTGCGATTGCAAGTATTGCCCTAGCCAACAATTTGACACTCGTGACGAATAATACCAAAGACTTTGAGAATATTGCAGGGCTAAAAGTCGTAGATTGGAGTGTGTGAAAGTGGAAAGTTTGCCAAAATATACAATCTCAACAAATATTCAATTATGTCAGTAGAATTAATTTCAGATCAAGAATTTTTAGAAATAGCTGAGGTTATCAACGATCAAAATAAAAAATATTATAGTTCTTATCCAGAATTTACGCCACTTGAGTTTGAACAATTTTGCGTAAAACTTTTAAATATCAAAGGCTACAAAATTACTTCTCATAATAATAAAATTATGGCTGACGGTGGAATTGATTTTGAAGCTGAAAAAGATGGAGTACTTATTATTGGTCAATGCAAAAAATCTGACAGCAGAAGTCAAGAAACTACAAATATTGGCGAACCGTCAGTTATGCAACATTATGGCATAATAAGAAAAAAATAAGATGCCTACCCAAACAAGAAAGTAATTGGATATGTCATGACCTTAAGATTATTCACAAATCCATGTATAAAAACTTTCTCAAAAGATCCAAAAATTAAACTAATCGATATTAAAAGTATAAAAGCAGATCTGGAAGATATAACAACGAACCTTAAGCTCAAGAAATTTGATATTAAAAGAGATTTTGTAGAAAATTTTCCAGCAATCAAGCTAAATGAAAAAATGGGGTTTATCAAAAAAAATGGAGACTATCTCGTAAAACCTTATTTTGATTGGGTTGATAATTTTAAAGGAGGATTCGCAATTGTAAGATTAGGCAAAAAATATGGATTCGTTAAATCAAATGGTAATTATTTGTTGAAACCAATTTTTGATGGTGTCAGAAACTTCAAAGATGGGTTTGCATGGGTTAAAAATAATGGAAAAGTAGGGTTTATTAAAGAAAACGGAAGTTATTTATTTGAACCACAATTTGATGGAACCCTTGACTTTAGTAACGGAATCGCACGGGTTACTTTCAAGGGTAAATATGGCTTAGTTAATGCAAATGGTTCATATTTATTACAACCTAAATTCGATAATATTCTAAGATTTACTGATGGTCATTCAAGTGTTTTAATTAATGGTAAATGGGGTGTAATAGATAGTAATGCAATTTACATTTTTCCACCTCAAAGTTTAAAACAAATTAAATTCATAAACGACTTTGCCGAGATAACAGTAGAAGATAAAAAGTTTTTTATTGACAAAGAAGGAAGGAAGTTTGACAAAATTAGTGACGCTTTTTGCACTAGGTGTAGTTCCAAATTAAATGACGATAAAATTTGTACTACTTGCTCAGGTAATAAGTTATTTCATTTTTTAGTAAAATATGGAATTGGCTTGCAAATTAATATAAGTCAATTTACACCTTATTTAAAGGATAAAAAATTAGATAATAAATTTTTAACTTGCGTCATTCTTCTCTTTGATATATAATTAGGTGGCAATAATGCACCATAAATTTAATGTCTATTTCTCAAAATCGCAATATGCGAACACGCAACAACGACGGAAGAATCAGAAAGTTACGAGATGATATGCTCATCCGCACGTTAGAAGAAGAATACGGAATTATTACTGGATTCTCTCCAGATCTCACAGTAGAAGATCTTTTGAATCAACTTGGTTTTGTTTCTATTTCTCAATACCTAAATTGGTATTACGCAAATCGAAGGTGATTATAATTATTTCAACTTTCCTCCTCCATTTTGGAGGTTTTTTGTATAATTCATCAACTACTCTTCTTTGCATAAACTTGATTACCGCCGCCATGAGTACCAAGCTTGAGGCAATTTATTACCAATTGTTCATTCTCATCGTAAAACCAAATAATTCTCACATCTCCAGAAACTGAACTTGCCCAAACATCGTCATAACCAATAGTATCTACTTTATGACTTTTGAGTGATGGATAATGAGGATCTTTTGATAATAGTTCAATCACTTTGAAGAATTTTTTGATCAGAATTTTGTCTTTTTGAATTACTTTTTTGAATGATTTTTCAAACCCTTCTAGGAATACGATTTCAAACATATGAAATTATAGGTTGTTAAAATATTCTTCCATTTCTGATTGACTTTTGAATTTAAAAGTTTTTCCAGCTTTGACATCCTGGATACCTTGAGCAATTTCTGCTCGTTCTTCATCTGAAAAATATCCTGGAGCAGGTTTGATCTCGAAGGGAATAGACTGGGTATTTAGGCTTTGTTTGAGGAATAGCTTGACCGCATCGGCAGTTGTTAATCCCATGCTTGAGAAAAGTGTGTTGGCGTCTTGTTTGATTTGTGGGTCTAGTTTGATTTGGAGGGTTGCGGTTTGGAGCATAGAATATATTAGTTTATACACACATTATAATATTTTATATTACTTTTGTCAAACAAATTTTGATTTCCGAATGTAGAGGCGATCACGGATCGTAATAGGAATTAGCCATTCCGTAGCGGAGAATCTTGATTCTCCATTGAAACACCATACAAAGATTCATTTTTCGGTTGTAGAGGCGGGTCTATCCCGCCATTGAAATTTGTCATACGTTCAAATGACGATCAAGTGGCTATCCGTGATCACCTCTACAAAAAATTATCACACATGCAAAATGGCGAATTAAAATTCGCCGCTACCATTTTGATTTTTGATTTACTCTGCTGCTGGAGCTGGTGTGTCACCTTCTGGTTCTTCTTGCCATGACAATTCAACTTGCTTGAGGAATGCCTGATATGCTTTTTCGAATTTTTCGGCTAGATCAGGGAATTTACCGAACATGTCATTTTCTGGGTAGGCTTGGGCGGCTTTGAGCCTGGTCACGTCAATTGGCTGAAAATTCTCTTGAAAATATCCGACGATAAAATCATTGAACATCTGAAGACATTTTTTGACCATTTCTTCGCGCTTGTCTTCGACAATATCACTAATTGCGACACCGAGCATGGCGATCACTAAGTTGTTGACGAATTCTGCGGTCTGGTCCATTGCTGGATTAGTTGCTGGAGTTTGGTTTTGGTCT
>JAYTWQ010000086.1:0-3153 GCA_043743355.1 bacterium
ACTCAATCTATTTTAAATTTTGGATTAGAAATCACCGATTGTCATCCTGAACTTGTTTCAGGATCTAGAGAACGAGTAATCAAGACAAAAATGCAAATCTGATATTCTAAGTGTGAAAAGTATAAATAAAAATTTTATACCAAAACCTATACCAAATTTGAATACCAATTACACTCTTATATGCCCCTTGTTAAGGGGCTGGCAGTCTCAAGACTGACTAGGGTTATTAAGCTGTAAAAGTTGATGTTGGTTTTAGTATAAACTATACCAAAATATTTTTATAAAAAACCTACCTATTTAACATCCAGATCTGGAACCCAAGAGCAGATGCAATTAAAAGCCAAGAAATTAAAGACGAAAGTGACATAACTATACTCTTACCAGATTTAACTTTTTGCCAAAAATTAATCTCAACTGTATCGAGTTTGTAGGCATAATAAACACTAAGCAAATTCAAAATTAGCATCGAAAAAGTAGGCCAAAAAAAGGTTGAAACCGTAGGATTGCCAAAAAGCGAGTAAATGCCGAAGGAAAGGTACTGAAAAACACAAAAGTTAATCCAAGACAAACCTTGCAATCGCAAGAGTATAGTACGATCCCAAGAACGTTTGAGATTTAATGTCCAAATATTGCCAGCAATTGTCAAGATATTATTAACTGTCCAGGCAAGTCCAAAAAGCCAGACAGGTGGTGCAAATGAAGGTTTGATAATCGTAGAATAAACATCTTTGATATCAACAAAAAATGTAATTCCAAAACCTCCAATCAAATTAACTAAGATAAAAAATATTACACCGTGGAACCACCGAAAATGGAATTTGTTTTGGGTTAAAGTCATCCACTAATAAAAAGCCTGTACGTATCTTTTGTCAACGACTTGTTACTTGCCCAAAAACTTAATTTCTTTTATTTTTTAGATCTATGGCTAATAATTTATTTGAAATCACACGACAATTAAGACACAATATAATTCGATCAACGACCGCAGCAGGAACAGGGCATCCAACGTCTAGTCTGTCAGGTGTAGAGTTCATGACTACAATAATGTTCGATGGTCACTTCAAAGCAATATTAGACGAGCCCCTCAATGTTAATAATGATAGGTTAATATTCTCCAAAGGTCACGCGTGTCCCCTGCTCTATTCATTGTACTATACAGCTGGACATTTGAGCGAGGAAAAGTTTATGAGCCTACGAAAATTCGGATCCGACATCGAAGGACACCCAACTATGAACTGGGAATATACTGAGGCAGCAACAGGATCACTAGGTCAAGGACTAGGAGTAGCGGTCGGAATGGCATTGGGATTGAAAAATAAATTTGGTGCAAACAACCCCTTGTCAAAGGGGTCAAATCAGAATGATTTGGGGGATTCAAATGCAGTAAACACAACGCAAAATAAAAGTCCTAAAAAAAATAATTCTATACAAATTCCCAAAGTCTATTGTATTCTGGGTGATTCCGAAATGGCAGAAGGAAGTGTCTGGGAAGCGATGAATTCAGCCGTGTATTACAAATTAGATAATCTTATAGCTATAATTGATCTCAATAGATTAGGACAAAGAGGCGAGACCCAAATTGGACACGATACTAACAACATAAAAGCAAAATGTGAAGCCTTTGGGCTCGAAACTTTTGTGATCGAAGAAGGAAATAATCTGGAATCATGTCGTAAAATTATGAACGAAGTAGCAGAATCTAAGTCAACGAAGCCAAAAATGATTATTGCCAAAACGCACAAAGGTGCAGGAATCAGTTTCCTAGAAAACAAAGATGGCTGGCACGGAAAATCACTACCTCAAGGAGATTGCGATAAAGCCTTGGCAGAAATTGGAGAAGTGGATCTAACATTAAGAGGTCAAATTCCACACCCAACTACAGATCTAAAAGAAGAAATTGGGAATCAAGTAAAAGCGAAATTCCACTCAAAAAATTCCCCCTATCTAGGGGGTGGCACCGAAGGTGACGAGGGTAGCGCACCTCAAAACTACGAATTAGGCTCACTCATCGCAACCCGAAAAGCCTATGGCAATGCACTCAATAATCTAGGAGCTTTGGATGAATCTGTCGTAGCATTAGATGGAGAGATGAACAACTCAACATATTCTGAGATTTTTGCAAAGAATTATCCTAATCGTTATTACGAAATGTTCATAGCTGAACAAAATATGATAAGTGTCTCTTCTGGTCTATCTCGAATTGGACTCAAACCATTTGCGTCAACCTTTGCGGCATTTTGGAGTCGAGCATATGATCAGATCCGAATGGGACAATATTCACACTCCAACCTCAAAATTATGGGATCACATTGCGGAGTGTCAATTGGACCAGATGGCAGTTCTCAGATGGCAGTTGAAGATATCGGAATGTTCCGTGCAATTCTAAACTCAGTTGTGCTTTATCCGAGTGACGCTGTTTCTACAGATAGATTAATGTCAAAGATTATAGATTATAATGGAATATCATACCTTCGATGCACAAGGGCAGAAACTCCAGTAATCTACGATAACAATGAAACTTTTGAGATTGGCGGTTCCAAAACATTACAAAGTTCAGAAAGCGACAAAATTACAGTTATAGCAGCGGGGATCACTCTCCATGAAGCACTCAAAGCTTATGATATTTTGAAAGAAAAAGGCATTAACATTCGTGTTATAGATCTTTATTCAATCAAACCATTAGATCTGGAGACTTTGAAGAAAGCAAATAATGAAACTGACCAAATTATAGTTGTCGAAGATCACTACCGAGAAGGTGGAATTTACGAAGCAATCTGTTCTAGCCAAACAATTCACAAGCCAATCCACAGCCTTTGCGTTACCAAAATGTCATGTTCAGGCAAGCCAGAGGAACTATTAAGATTGATGGAAATTGATACTCAAGCTATTGTTGAGCTGGTAGAAGGTTTGTTAAATTAGCTGTTGATCAAAATCATCCTCATTCAAAAATTCTTGATCACTCAAAATAGACTTAAAACTCCTATTCAACTTATTTTCTTTGTAAGAAAGTTTTGAAAGTGCAACTTTAACTATTTCGGTACGATCTAACATCGGATATTCTAATTCTAGGCGTTCAAAAATTGCTTGAGTCTTTGGATTAAGCGTAAAACGAATCGTAACTACTTTATTCTTGGATGTCGATTTAGGTTTAAT
>JAYTWQ010000087.1:0-13604 GCA_043743355.1 bacterium
TTTTTGTCTTTATGTAAAAAAAACCAGACTTTTGGTCTGGAAAATTGTGTTCAAAATTTATTTATGGTTATATTTCAAATATTCAAAATTTCTGATTGACAACTCAACGCCTGTCATCCTCAGCTTGACTGGGGATCTCAAAATTGATACATTTAAAATCCTATATTCTAAGTATAAAGAGTATAAACTAATTTATAGATTTGTGTCCTCGACCGCCGCCGAATCCTTCATCTCCAAAATCATCCATTCCGTCATGACCTCCCATCATTGATTTGTTGTCAGATGGTAACGCACCAGTTGCTTTATAATCAGCAACCATTTGGTCGAATCTAGCCTTCAGCTCTGTATCTGTTTTAGTTACTTCTCTTTTGCCATGATTTGGTTTGTTTGGGTCTTTCTGCTCATTGTTTTCTAGCGTTTTGAAAGCATTAAAATCGTTATTTTTGATAGCGTCACTCAGAGCTGCAATTTCTAACGAACGAGCCTTTTGATTCGCAACTAATTTGTCAAAACTGGCTTGATCAGGAGTTCGTGCAAGCATTCGAGCATCGGCATTCGCCTTAAAAGCGTTGTAATCATTGTTGGTAATTGCAGTTTGAATAGCTGTTCGTTTGGCTTGCTTATCTGAGATTGCATTGAGTTGATCTTGAGTTGTCGCATTAACTTCTGTAGTTTTGGCAGTTGCTCTGTCATTAATTAATTGAGTTTTGGCTGTTTTGTAACTTGTCAAATCTTTGTTGACAATAGAAGTTTGGACATTTTTGATATCTGCTTGGAATGCTGGGTTGGTTGCTGCAAAAACAGTTGCACCGCCTAGTCCTGCGACTGCTAATACTCCTGCTGCGATTGTATTGATAGACATAAAAAAATATGTTAAAGGTTTATAATTTTGGATTGTGCGAAAAATGTTTTGATTGGCTAAACCATTATTTCCGATTGTAGTACGGATTAAAATCCCAAAATATGACAAAATATGTTCAATAGACTTTTTTTACTATACTCAAACCAGTACCAACTTTTACAAAGTGTTGAAATTCCCCTCGTGAGGGGTGGCAAAACGAAGTTTTGACGGGGTGTTTTTTATTCAGTGTAAAAATTGGGGGTATAAACAGACAGTTTACTAAATAAACGGTTCTTTTGACTAAGATTTTAGATAAATTACCTCTTGATAAGACTCCTCTCACGAAGTGACTGGGATTTTAACTACGATTGCAAGCGATGCAAACCCTCCCCACCTTTAGAGGTACTCACTTAAAAAGGGATAGCTTGTAGTTCAAATTTGATTTTTATTAATTATACTCATTCTACTAACAATACCTATTTGGAACATAAAAACTCCTCCTATCTAGAAGGTGGCAAAACCAAGTTTTGACGGTGGTAACCTTTGCAACTATTACCAGTGATTGTAAACGGAACGGGTACAAGAGGTCTATTTTAAAATAAAATAAAGTTGACCTGTAGAAGTTTGTAAGTGACTATTTGAGTATATATTTATGACAACTAATTACTTAACAACGCTCAAATCAGTTTTTGGTTTTGATTCACTAAGACCGTCCCAAATCCCAGTTGTGGAATCTATATTGCATGGTCATGATACACTCGCAATAATGCCAACTGGTGGAGGAAAGTCTCTCTGTTACCAGCTACCTGCATTAGTCAGTAAAGGAATTACAATTGTCATATCGCCACTGATTGCATTGATGATAGATCAAGTTACGAGCTTGCAAAAGAATGGCGTGGAGGCTTGTTTTTTGAATAGTAGTCAATCGAATCAAGAACAATCTGAGAATCTGGACAAAATTAAATCTGGGAAAATCAAATTAGTTTATGTCTCACCAGAAAAATTATTCGCACAAGACCAAATCTTTTTACATTTTCTCAAAAACCTTAATATTACGCTCTTTGCGGTTGATGAGGCACATTGCGTGTCTCAATGGGGGCATGATTTTAGACCTGAATACGCACAACTCGGCATTCTCAAAAGTATGTTTCCCACAGTTCCTATTTTAGCATTGACAGCAACAGCCGATGCATTAACAAGAACTGATATAGTGAACAAACTCAAAATTCCCCATTGTAATATTTTTATTAGCTCGTTCGATAGACCCAACATAACATACAATGTAGCCAATAAAGAAGACGGTTATCTGCAAGTGCGAAATTTTTTGGATACATGGGAATCAGAAGCTGGTATTATCTACTGTCTGTCACGAAAATCAACCGAAGAAGTCGCCAAAAAACTCAAAAGTTTTGGAATTAATGCCGCACCATTCCATGCAGGCCTTGATACTGAACTCAAAAACAATACCTACAATGATTTTATGCAAGACAGGTTGCAAGTAGTGGTGGCAACCATTGCTTTTGGAATGGGTATTGACAAGTCTAATGTCAGATTCGTTATACACTGGAACTTGCCAAAAAGCATCGAAAGCTACTATCAAGAGACAGGTCGAGCAGGTCGAGATGGATTACCTTCGGAGGCACTTTTGTTATTTAATGCTGGAGATGCGGCAACAATCAGATCTTTTATTGGTGACACACCTCCCGAATATTTGGATGACGATCGAGCCTTGACCTTTAACAAAGTTCAGCATGATAAGCTCGACAGATTGATTGATTTTTGTCAGACGGGTCACTGTCGTAGACGAGTCTTATTGCAATATTTTGAAGAAAAACAACCTCTCGATTGTATGAACTGTGATTGCTGCCTCAGCCCAAAAGACAAAATCGACGGTCTAATAATAGCTCAAAAATTATTGTCAGCAATTGGTAGAACTGGTCAAAAGTATGGAGTGAATTATATTCTGGATATTATTATAGGTTCCGAATCCGACAAAATTATCAAGAATGGTCATGACCAAATTCCGACTTTTGGCATCGGTAAAGATAAATCCAAAAAAGAATGGTCTAATTATCTGAATCAATTATGTGGAATTGGTTTGATAGAGATAAAATACGATGGTTTTATCAAAACTTTGGGTTTGAATGATGAGTCAAAAGCTATTTTGCAAGCAGAAAGAAAAGTTGAACTGGTTGAATATAAAGAGATTATCAAGGAGAAACGACTAACAAGAGAGCAAAGATTCAGAGTCAAAAATAGTTTGAACGACGAAGATCAGGTCACATTTGATAAATTAAGATCGATTAGAACAGATTTGGCTAAGCGGGATAAAGTTCCAAGTTTTGTAATTTTTAGTGACGCAAGTCTACTTGATATGGTAAATCGCAGACCTACCAACAAAAAAGAATTCGGATATGTTCTGGGTGTAGGAGACGCAAAACAAAACAAATACTGGCAAATATTTACTTCTGTTTTTGCAGCAAAAAATAAAGCGGTTGAGAATATACGATTTTGAAAGTGTGATATAATTTGTCATTGTAAAACTCAAAAAATCAAAATTTCAAGTTTTTTTAACAGTTGTCAAAGTTGTATGAACGTTGCGAAGAGAAATTTAATATTTGGTAAGTTTTGTTTGTATTCATTCCAACGAGATTGCAAAGTTACATTTAAAAAATTCCTCCTATCTAGAAGGTGGCAAAACAAGGTTTTGACGAAGGTAGCTTAAACAACAATTAAAAGTGATTGTAAATAGAACAGGCTAAAGTGAAATTTTACAACTTTATTCCTATCCTTTAAAAGCTAACTCAATGTTATTTTTGGCTAATTCATCCATAATTTCAATTAGGAGCTCGTCTGAAACAGTATTGTATCTGTTGAACCGACAAGGTAGATGAATAGTAAAAGCATAACCGCGCTCACCAATTCCAAAAAACACCTTTGGCTTAAATGTTGTCAGATCAAGATCGGCTTCTAGATATTCGAATTTATTTTCTAACATCCATTTGAATTTTTGATCGACTAATTTTTCTAAAATATTTTTGGCAAGTTTAAAATCGGACCCTTCTTTCAATATTATTTCCATAGTTTGCCACACAACACGATTCACAAAAGTATAGTTGGCAATAGGATGAGTCAAAAAGAAATTATTAGGAATGGTAATAGTTCGACCTACTTCTTCAAAAGTCTCAGAATCCATCTCTCGCATTATTGTATAAAGATAACCAACCGAAACAATACTACCATAAAAACACTCGAATTGAGCTCCAACTTTGACAATATCACCTGCCTTAATATTCTTAGCAAAACTTATCAAAATGAAGACGCAAAATGAAGCTACAAAGTTTTGTAAAGCAAAAACTAATGCAGCCGAAATGAAACCAAGCGAAGTTAATATATATGAAAATTGACCAGCTAAAGCATAAACCACAGTGATTCCAGAAACCATTATCCACAGAATTCTGAAAATAATTCGGAGTCCTGATTTGATTGAAGAATCACTCTTATCATTACTCAGCCAGCGATTGAGAGATCTAAAAATCAACCAATAAACTAAAAGTACTACAAAATACATAGCATAACTCTGAAAAAGAATCAAAGTACCGTTCACAATCAAGTTAAGTTGCTCATTGATTTCTTCGTTTTTAGTCGCAAGATTTTTTTGAAGATCCTCAGCAATGACCTTGTTAGCTTCTTGATTTGCTTCTTTTTGATTGAGTATCAAACCAGTCTCACTTTCGGAATATTCCAAAGATTTGATTTGATTTTCTAGATTGTTAATAACTTTTTGTAACTCTTGCCTTTTTTCTTGAACGGCTATTTTATCAACCAAATTTGCATTATCCAAACTTTTTTTTAGTTCTTCATCTTTGTTTTGATTCCCATCCAAACTTTTTTTTAATTTTTCTATTTCGGTTTTTTGAGATTTGTTCTTGATTGTAAGCTCGTTAATTATTTGTCTATTTTTATCAACTGATTTGTTGGCTGAGGCGACTTTTTCTTTGAGCTTTCCTATTTCGCTTTGAGTGTCTTTGAGTACTTTGACTTGCAAATCAAGGTTTTGTGTCACCTCTGAACTAGTTGAAATATCGGTTTTGGTAAAAGTACCATAATTTGAACCAAAAAAATAACTTCCAAAAAGAAAAATAAGAACTCCAGCTAGAATATACCAAATTAAATTTTTTTGACGCATTGTTATTCTATTATACTATGCAAAAATGTGAATGTCAATTTTGATCAAAAGAAACAATTTAAAACCTCTTGTTAAAACGAGCATAAACAAATGAACTAATTTCTAAAATTATAGTTAAACCAAATATAACAAGGAAGAAGCCTCTTTCCAAAACTGCAACATGTAAAAACACCAAAAACAAAATTACATAAGTCAACTTGTGCAGCCTGAACCAGTTTTTTTTTAAGAATTTTTTGGATTGTTGGTTGCTCGTCAAAAACAAAATTAGTGAAAGAATTAGAGCTAACATACCGAACACAAAATACAACTCAACTTCTTTTGGTGGATAATTGTCAGTCTGAATCAAAGTTTTGACCTTGAGTATATAATGCAAAAGTGCAGCTAAAAACATACTAATTCCAAGTTTAGTCCTAGCGAACATTATAGCTTTGGAAACCTCAAAGACAAAACCTTTGACATTAAACCTGGTTATAATTCCAGGAATAAGAGTACCCAAAAAAAGCCAAGATGCAATTTGACCCCAGATTTTAATTAGAGGAGTTCCGAGCTTGATTGGATTAAATACAAAGTACGCAATAGCAATTAGTTGAACGAATATAAAAAATTTGATTATTGACTTAAGGATTTCTTTTAGATTGTTGAATTTGAGTGTAAATATAGACATAAAGTGAGTTTTGGTCGCCCGTTGCAAACGGAGTTAAAGTTGAAACTTTAGGGGAATTTATAAAAGATTAAATTGACTCGAGTAGCGTCCGAAATTTCATCACAAGCTATTTTATTCTAGCAAAATCTTGTGTAATTCCTCGCTGGAGTCAATCAGAAAAGTTGGATCTGAAGACAATAATTCATCTCTCGATTGCATTCACTAGCTAACTACAACAGAATCACAATCAAAATTCTGAGCCATAAAAATATCTTGTTTTGAATCTTCAATCATGATCACTTTTCATCCCAACTAGACTAAACAAAAGGATAGGCAAATACTCAACTCCTAATTCTAAAGAAGCTCTTTGAAGAGCATTAACTGCCGCATGTTTGGTATCAAAAATTGTTCCATCTTTATCAAATACTACACATTCATACATAATTCTAGCTTGCTTAAAAAGTCGTAATTTGTCAAAACTACTCCATAATCCTAGCATAATGTCCAGTGGCAACATAATCCGCGCCAAGGCCAATTGCCTTTTCATAAAAAATTCCAAATTTAATCTCTCCATTACACATCACATCAGGATTAGGAGTCCTTCCAATTGAGTATTCATCTAACATATATTTCACAACTCTATCATAATATTCTTGTTGAAAATCCCAGACTTCAAAAGGTATTTCGAGCTTGCGAGCGACAATTTTTGCATCTCGAACATCATCCTCCCACGAACAATCATATAGTTCCAAAGGTAATTTCATCTTTGTGATCTGGTTCATCGACCAACATTTCATGAAGACACCAATGACATTGTAGCCTTCGTCAACTAATTTGGCAGCGGCAACAGAAGAATCTACGCCGCCCGATAACATCACAAAAACTTTCTTTGACATAGACATATCCTTATAGAAAACCACGAATTGGTCAAAACTTGCGAAAATAATAAAAGTGTGCTAAGTCAAAAAGATGGAAAAAATAAATTTTAAAGAAATCGCAGATAAAATAGGAAAAATAAGTTTGGTGGGTTTGATTTCGGCTCAAGCCCTTTTTCCAATGAGAACAGAAGCACAAATTGCTGTTATTAATGAAAAAGAGGGTGATATTGCTACTATTGGAATTATAGAAACTCCTTATGGGTTTTGCTTGCAAGGTGCAGACCACGCTCAATCTATTTTGTCAGAATCTAAGAAAAACGATATTAAGTTCTTAGACGAAGGATTTGAAGAAATAAGTAAGTTAGATCAATTAAAGAATCCTAAAAAAGCTAAAAATACTTTTATTAAACAATCTGATATCGCATTTAGATGTGCAAATACAAAAGCAAATTTATTTTTGAGAAAAAAAATTATTCCAAGCTTGTTGAGTGAAAAAGATTTTAAAGAGAACTTACGAAAAAATCCAAATTCAGCAATTTTTAGAATGGAAAGCTTAATGACTCCTTTTTTGATAGGAACTAATAATAAAGGAAAGACAATCAGAGTTGAACCGTCAGACAATAAAATTCCAAAAGAATTGAAAAAATTAAAATATTCGACTGAAGGAACTTTAGGTGATAGAACACAAAAAATCGATATTTGTATATTAAATTTAAGACTGAAAGATATATATAAACTGCCTGGAAATAGGCAGAATAAATCTGATCTGGTATACCAAAATAACTTTATAGGTTTGTCAAAATACAATAATCCATATGCCAATAAGACAAAAAAACAATTTAGAGTTGAGCCTGTAGTAAGCGGCACTTCGGGATCTCCATTGATAACTAATGAAAAAATAGTAGGATCAATAAGTTCTTCCCTGCCTTCACGAAAAGTTCAAGATCTTGCCTTCCAACAAATATCAAAGTCAGTGAAATTGAGAAGAACAATGCAAAACTGTATCAAACTTGGATTTAATTCAAAAAATAGTCAATTCACCACAATTGGTACGGCTTTTTCAGATTCAATTATTTCAAACAAAACAAATTTTCCAATCACCAAGATTAACAATCAAAATACTGAAATAAAATCACATTACCCAACACTTTACCCTGTCATCCAAATAAAATCTAAACCCTAATCCACATATTCTCTCCTACATTCATAGCGAGCCCTGAAAGTTCAAGCATTGTAAGGTGTAAAGATAAATCAGTAGAATTCAAATCTTGAAAGAGTCTCTCGACACTTTGGGGCTGGATCGATAATTTTTCATAGACCGCTTGTTCTTCTTTGGAACTGAATGTTAATTTGGTTTGAGGCTGGATTTCGGCATGAATCTTGAGACCCAAAAGGCTAATTATATCTTCAGCTTCCGTAATTATTTCACATCCTTCTTTGATAAGCTTGATATTACCATCATACCCAGAATTCCTAATATCAGCTGGAGTTGTTGCTAGATTCTTACCCAGATCTCGAGCTTTGAGTGCGGTTATTAGACTTCCAGATTTGACAGATGCTTGAACCACCCAAGTCAATTCTGTAAGTGCCGCCAAAATTCTATTTCGTTGTGGAAAAGTATAAATATTAGGTAATTTGTTGGGAGGATATTCACTAATTACGCACCCTCCAGACTCCAAAATTTGATTCCTAATTCCCCAGTTTTGAGAGGGATAAAAAGACTTTTGGTCAAGCCCTGAGCCAATTACTCCAATGGTGTATGAATTGTTATCAAGGGCTATCATATGCGATAAACCATCAATTCCAAGAGCCAAACCACTTACAACCCCCACCCCTAACCTGCAAGCTGGAGCCAAGATTTTGTCGAGCAAAAGTTGTGCGTAAACATCAGTGTTACGAGAACCAACGACGGTAAGACATGGGATTTTATTCAGTTTCAAAATATCACCTTGATAGTATAGAACCAAAGGATAATTCTCAAGGTTCTTAAGCGAAGGTGGATACTCAGAGTCAGTGTGTGAACACAAGTTGATTTTGTTTTTTGAAAGTTCAGTTTGTAATTCAGTTAATTCTTTGTCTAATTTGGAAATATCGAATTTGGCTAACCATTTTAGTCTAAGGTCATAAAGAAAATTAAAATTGTCAACAACCGCAGAGTTCAGAGAGTCATAAAATCTGGAAATAATTTGCAATTTGCTTGGGCTTAGGTTTATTTTGTCACAAAGATATGCTAGAATTAGCTTTTCGTCATAATTTATTTTGGTTTCAAACAGTTCAGCCATTGCTTTGAAAAAACTTAAATTTATTTTTGTGGTCAAGCTTTGATTATTTGGACAAAAATGGAAAAGAACTTTATTTGTAACCAACCTATTTGAAATTTTGGATTAGAAGTTACCAATTGTCATCTTGAACTTGTTTTAGGATCTAGAGAACTGACAATCAAAACAAACCTAGAAATCCGATATTCTTAATGCGAAAAGTATATAACCAAACCGTTAATATTTTTGAAATTAAAATTTAAATGAATTGCTATTTTAGATCCCCAGTCAAGCTGAGGATGACAAGAGTAGAATAGGAGATGAGAGTAGCAGAGTTTTTAATTCATTTAAACAAGTTATAATACTTAAGATAATCCTTTACAAAAAACATAAAATTCTACATTAACTTAAGGCAAGTTTGTTTTTAAAAATTAAGAAAATCAGTATTTAGTTAATCAAAAAAAATTGGTTGTTTCCATTCTTTTAAAGTTAACAAAAATCTGAAGTAAGAATCAGTAAATGTCTTTATTATCACGCCCAATCCAAAAAATCCTAATTATCGGTTCAGGTCCTATTGTAATCGGTCAAGCAGCAGAATTTGATTATTCTGGAACCCAAGCCTGTGTAGCAGCCAGAGAAGAAGGTGTCAAAACAATTTTGGTAAATTCGAACCCAGCAACTATTCAGACTGATCCAGAAATTGCTGACAAGATATACATAGAACCTCTCAACTGCACTATTCTTGAAAAAATAATCGAGAAAGAGAGACCTGACGGAATTCTAGCAGGAGTTGGTGGTCAAACTGGCCTTAATCTTGGAGTACAATTGTTTGAAAAAGGAGTTTTGGCAAAGTATAATGTTCAGTTCCTCGGTAGCTCTTTTGACACTATTCAAACTGGAGAGGATCGAGGCTTGTTCAAAGCTAAAATGGAAGAAATTGGAGAACCAGTGCTCAAGGCAAAATCATGTATAACTATTGAAGAGGGGATTGAATTTGCCAAAGAAATTGGTTTTCCTGTAATTCTAAGGGTTGCCTTCACACTTGGCGGTACAGGTGGCAATACAGCATTTGACGAAGATGATCTTGCAATCAAATTAAAATTTGCATTAGAGTCCAGTCCAGTTGGTTCCTGTCTTTTGGAAAGATCAATTCTGGGTTGGGGTGAATACGAATACGAAATGATTAGAGATGCAGTAGGCAACAAAATTGTAATCTGCAATATGGAAAATATTGATCCAATGGGAGTGCATACTGGAGAATCAATCGTAACCGCTCCTGCACAGACTCTTTCGGACCAAGACCATCAAAAACTACGAAACTCAGCTTTGAAAATAGTCGATGAATTGGATATCAAAGGTGGCTGCAATGTCCAGTTTGCTTTTAATAGACATACTTTAGAATACTACGTAATCGAAGTCAATCCACGCTTGTCTCGGTCATCCGCACTGGCATCCAAAGCAACAGGTTACCCAATCGCCAAAGTCGCCACCAAAATCGCGCTAGGCAAAACCCTACCCCAAATTACAAACAGCATAACAGGCAAAACAGCGTTGTTTGAACCAGCTTTAGACTATATTGTAATCAAAATTCCTCGCTGGCCAGATGACAAATATCCCGAAATGGACAAAACCCTTGGCGTTACCATGAAATCAACTGGAGAAATTATGTCAATTGGTCGGAATTTTGTCGAAGCAATGTACAAAGCAATAATGAGCCTAGATCTCAATTATAGTTCAATTACAAACTTTAGCAATAACCTGCAAGATGTCAAAAATAATATTAGAACGGCCAACACCCGAAGACTCAAAAATATTTTTAACGGATTTGAACTAGGGTTAACTGCCGAGAATATCACTGAACTCAGCTCAATCCATCCTTGGTTCACTGACAGATTGCACAAATTTTATGACAAGTACAAAGGTGGAGGTTTTGATTATTTCAAAATGAATCACGTTGATTACAAAATGGTCGATACTTGCGCTGGTGAATTCGAAAGTTACACCCCTTTCTTTTATAGTACCAAAAGAATAGGAGAACATGAAATTATAGCCGAAGATGTAGAATTCGAAAATTTTAACAAAATAAAATATACTGAAAGCCTAGATCAGTTAGGAAACGAAGCTCAAAACTATCTATATAATTTTCACGAGAAGAACTACGATCATTTGATTGATAAAGCTAAAAGAGATGGAAGAGAATTAGTTTTGGATGCTTTAGTATTTAATGACGAAGGTAAGGTTTTTATTCAAAAGAGAAGATCGAACAGAAAATTTTTACCACAGTGCTGGGGAATTATTGGTGGACATTTTTATCGAAAAAAGAATTACGATGAAGAAGTTCTATGTGAATCAATATTTGAAAGGATGGATCAGATTATCAATAACGAAACCAAGTGGAAAATCAAAAAAATCAAAAATATAGTTCAAATTAGAGATTGGGAAAGCCGCGGAGTCCGAAAAAGAACTGTAGCTTTTGAAGTTGAAGTAAATGGTGATATTGACGCACCAAAATTAGAGCTCGACAAGGTGAATGGTTATCTTTGGGTTTCTGCATCTGATTTGGCAGATTTTGAGATAAATAAAGGTTTTAACGAAAGTTTGATGGTGGGAATTGCCAAAAAAGGTCTCGAGATACATAACGAACCAAAAAAGGTAATAATTCTAGGTTCTGGTCCGATTAGAATTGGGCAAGGTGTAGAATTTGACTACCTTACAGTACACGCAGTTCGGGCATTACAAAAAAAAGGTATTAAAGCAATAATTATAAACAACAACCCCGAAACTGTTTCTACAGATTATTCGACGTCAGATAGGTTGTATTTTGAACCGCTCACCCCTGAATTCGTAACCAATGTGATTGAGAATGAAAAAAATGGCTTAGTTGGTGTGATTCCTCAATTCGGTGGACAAACTGCAATCAAATTAGCAAGACCACTTGAATTATTGAACTATAAGGTGTTAGGAACCTGTGCGGACGCTATTGATCTTGCTGAAGATCGTGAACAAACTGGTAAATTAATGGACAAGTTGGGTTACAAAATGCCAGAATATGAAGTTTCAAAAAATAAAAAAGAGATATTTGAAAAAGCTAAAAAAATTGGTTACCCTGTCTTAATAAGACCTTCGTTTGTACTTGGTGGAGATGGAATGAAAATAGTTTATTCAGATAAAGAAGTCGAAAAATATCTAGAAATTAACTTTCCAGATACCGATATTGATTTTGTTTTTCCAAAACCGTTATATATCGACAAATTCTTAGATAATGCAATCGAAGTAGATATTGATTTTATTACTGATACCAAAAAAACTTATTGCTTTATACTTGAACAGCTAGACAAAGCAGGAATTCATTCAGGGGATTCGGCATCAGTTTTTCCAGCTCAGAACTTATCTAAACAAATACAAGATAAGTTAGTTCAAATGACTCGAAATATCGCCAAAGAATTCAAAGTTATTGGAATTGGTAACTTGCAATGTGCAATCAAAGATGGAGAAATATATATAATCGAAGTAAATCCTAGAGCGTCAAGGACAGTACCATTCGTATCCAAATGCCTTGGTTTTAGTTTGGCTGAACTTGCAACTAATGTAATAATGGGCGACACCCTTCCTGAGTTTGACTTTGATCTAGAATATTACAAGAATCCTGAATATGCCCGAACTCTTGTCCAAATTGAAATAAATGAAGAGTTGCCAGTTCAACACATTGCCCCAAAATTCGTAGCAATCAAATGGCCAGTTTTTTGTATTGAGAAACTAACTGGTGTCAATCCTGAATTAGGACCACTAATGAAGTCTACAGGAGAAACTATGACGGTCGGCAAGACCTTTGCAGAAGCAATGGCAAAACATGGTTCAGAAGACCAAATGATTGATTGTGAGGTAATTTCGCTTTGACAAAACCTAATGCCTCAATTTTACTGATTAAGTATGTTTAGTATAGAAAATATGGTTGACTTTATCAACGGAGTAATGAGCAAATTAGGCTATATTGGACTATTTTTTGGAACCTTTTTGGAGTCGTTTTTTGTACCTATTCCAAGCGAATTATTAATGGGTTCAGCTGGATTTTTGATTGTTAATGGAACTTTCAGTTGGATTCCAACAATTTTGGTCGCCGTTAGTGGAACCGCATCGTCATCAGCTATTGTCTGGTGGCTAGGTAATAGATATGGCGAAAACTTTCTTTTGAAATATGGCCGATTCATTGGATATGACGAAGAGGAACTAGAAGAAGCTAGAACTCTTTTTGACAAATGGGGATATTTTGCTATTTTCTTTTTTCAAATGGTGCCTGTTATGCGATCTGTTATTACAGTTCCAGCAGGAGTCCTAAAAACTAAATTTGTGCCTTTTATACTTTGCACAGTAGCAGGTGCAACTATTTGGTTAGCTGGATTGACATTTGTTGGTACTAAGCTCGGAGAACGATGGCCAGATGTACTCAAACTTGCAAAGCCATACGAAACCCCAATACTTATTGCTGTAGTTGCATTTTTGGTGTTCTATGTTTACCACCATTTCTTTATCAGACCTGCCAAAAAAAGAAGTCGAAAATTGAACCAATCGTAAGCTTTATCAAATCTTAACTTTATTTTGCTTGTCATCCTCAGCTTTACTGGAGATCTCACCACTCCAAATTCTCAAAAAGCTGTTTAATAAAACAAAAAACAAAAGAATTTGCATAAAATAAAATTATAAAGTTAAATAAAATTGTTTGTAAATAACAAATAACAAATAACAAATAACAAATAACAAATAACAAATAACAAATAACAAATAACAAATAACAAAT
>JAYTWQ010000088.1:0-5384 GCA_043743355.1 bacterium
AGACCTTTATCTCTTTGCAAATCAATATGATCAAATACAAAGTTAGTAAAGTCACCAATATCAAAATAACTTGCACCACCTGTCAAAGTTTCATAACCACTAATTTTGACATTTACAGCTGCATATTCACTGAATCCTAAGGTTTTGAATAATATTTTATTATTAGGAGATTGATTTATAACGTTTTTTATATAAACATGGCAAGGTACGTTCATAGCTGTCAAATCGAAAACACAATCAATTCCGTTTGGTGTATAACCTCCCATTTCAATGACAATATTTTGAAAACAAATTTCTCTATTCCCACCACCAGAAGAGACATCTCCAGGTCTATCAGTAACTCTAAATAATGAAGTTGCATTTTGTCTATCATAATTCAAACCATATGTACCACCTTGTATATTAAGAGGTCCAACATAATTAATCAAAAAGCCAGTTTCGCCAAGTGGAAATCCCCAAAATCCATCTAACCACGACATTGAACCGCAGTCATTATCTATTGCAATATTACTATTCACAGCTCCATCACACACAATATGCGTATTGTTCAAAATTCCACCAATTTTGTTGGTGAGCAATTCAGAAACCGCAGTAAAGAATATTCCTATATTACAGTTATTGACTACAATGTTCTCTAAATGCATACCGAAAACTCGTTTGAATGAAATACCTGAACAGACGTTATTTAGACCGTCAAATTTTATATTTTGAATTTTTATGTTGTGTATTCTATCTTGTCCAACACTTGTATTACCTAATTTGCCAAGAAAATTAAACAAATATTTGTTAGAGTTGTTAAAAATTGGTGCTATAATTACATTACCATCGCCTTCAATAATACTCCACAAGTCATTATTAGGACCAAACACATCAACATAGTTAAAGAATATTTCACTTACAAGGTACTTCCCAGAATTAAAGTAAAGCCTACCTCGACCTTTGAAAGGGATATTGTAAATATTAATGGCATTTTGAATCGCCGCTGTATCATCCACAACCCCATCTCCAACCGCTCCATAATCCTTGACATTAATCTCAGACTTATTCTGGACTTTCCATTCTGTACCGCTCCATTCGTGCCAGTTACCTGTCTGTGTATATAGATAAGTTTTGCCAGCGTCATCGGTCGTGAGATCAGTAGGTCGCTGGGCGAATTGGTCAAAGGAATTGAAGGCTCCATTCAGTGCAGAATTGGTTTGGGTAATATTACGGTTGAGGATGTCTGACCAGGTATTGGCATCTGATCCTGTGATTGGGAGTCGAGCGAGGGGCATATTTTAATTTTAAGTAAGATTTATTTTTTTGAATAGGAAAAAATTATATTGGTTTATCTAAAAATTCCTGCAAAATCAATACCTCCGTAACAAACTCCCCAACTATCAATAACAATTGAGGATCCTACAATTGGTGAACCACCATTTTGTCCATACATTCTGATCCATAAATTTTTGTCAAAAGGATTAACTGGACCGACAAATAACAAGTCCCATTGTCCAGAAGCACCCTGAGGAAATACAGTTTTACCAAGTTGATTAGAGTCTGGACCGCCTAAACTCAATACTTTACTATCATTTGAATTGCTCTTGATAATTGCCCAACCATAAATATCACTACGATTATTTTCTTTTAGGTCAAAAGGTAATCCAATTGCACCTCCAAAATCTTCAGTGTTTGTAACTGTAAATTTTAATGACTTTGAGTTGAATATTCCGTCATTGATTACCTCCAAAACATGAGAGCCTGCGAAATAATCTGCAATAATCCCGCCATTATAAGATCCTATTGCAAAATTGTTAAAATTATTCAAAGCTGTTCTAGCCGAATATGGACTAGATATATGTATAATTGGAAGTAGGGCATTATTGGTTGAAAGGTTGAGAGCTCCTCGTCTGTCTGGCGTTGTACAATTAATTAGGTTACCTCCAAAATATGGTACAAACATTGTTGAGCTATAAAATGAATTTTGAGTTTGAGTTTGGTTAAGTTCTACGGGGCAATTTATTTGAGACCCGCAAACAGTAATTGGAGAATTAGCAACTACCACGTTATTGCCTGGTCCCCAACTTTCCAAGTAACCACCAATTATAATTATAGGAATATTATCGTTATCAAAAAAGGCAGCTTCTTTTGTGTTGATATGCTCCAAGTGTAGATTGTTAAAAGATACATCCAGACAAGCTGTTCCAGTCCCTTTTCCGACATACAAACCTTTACCTTTCCAAGTAAAATCGTTGCCAGTAATATTCAAATTTGTAAAATTAATTGAGTTTGTTGCGTTTTGAATTTCAATTGAATATTTGTTGAGTGTTCCGCAACTATCCACAAATACATTTGAACCTTTTCCTTGCCACGACTGGTCAAAATATATGACTTGTTCAAGATATTGGAATTTCATATTTGTTAATTCCCAATCATGAGATGCTGGACCTGAATTTATACCTTTGGTAGAATTTGTCAAATAATCTTGATTCATGCCTTTTATTGAAAAATGCGAAAAGTTAAAAGACCATCCTTGTCCATTTTTTGGTTGAATGGTCCAACCAATCACGCTCGACAATAGTGTAGAGTTACTCCAGCCTTCTCCTTTAATATATGTCATTGTTTCTTTAGGAAGATTCAATGTTGATGTGATTTTGTAATTACCTTTAGGTATAAAAATAGGTTTTTCCAAATCTAAGGCTCTCTGTAAAGCCACAGTATCATCCGCAACCCCATCCCCCACAGCCCCATAATCCTTGACATTAATCTCAGACTTATTCTGGACTTTCCATTCTGTACCGCTCCATTCGTGCCAGTTACCTGTCTGTGTATATAGATAGGTTCGACCTGCATCATCAGCTGTTAGGTTAGTTGGTCGCTGTGAGAACTGATCAAAACTATTAAAAGCTCCATTGAGTGCAGAATTGGTTTGGGTAATATTACGGTTGAGGATGTCTGACCAGGTATTGGCATCTGATCCTGTGATTGGGAGTCGAGCGAGGGGCATAAGATTTTTTGGTTTATATATATAATTTAATTAAGTTTTATTTTATTCTTTATAATTAACTCTCGATCAATCCAAAGCCTTTCCAAGTACCTGGTGTTCCAGCTGCCGTGCAAATCCAACCAACATAGCCTCCAGATGTTGGGTTAGTGTTGTAAACTAAATCACCTTTTAGCCAAGATCCTGAGATTGGGGTTGATTCACTACCAGAGCTTCTTGAATTGTTTTTGGTACTAAAAATACCAGATTCAGTATACTCGATCATCTCTTGGAGTGAGTCAAAAGATAAACATTGAAACGCTGAAATTCTTGCAACGGTATTGTCAGTAGTAGTAATTAATAGTCCTGTTGTTTTGGTAGTATTACACTTGGTTATACCAAGATAACTCGCCCAGAGTTTGGACTTCACGACAACTGCATTACTAAAAGAGTTTCCGCCGCTATTTGCAATATTAATATTAAATGAAGTTCCACTTACAACTCTAGCGTCGAGTGTCCAGAGGATGTATTTATCTGGGGTCAAGGCAATTGAAATATGATTGTCCAGATAAAATGAATTTCCGTTAGGCTCATTTAGTTCGAGGCATTTATCAAATAGAAGCCCATCTTTTACAGAAACTTTGGGCACATTAGCACCTCCAGCAACAATTACGCTATAAGAATTTTTTTCTGCAAATGACTCTGATGCTAATACATTAGCTGTGTTATGTGAAACAATCCAACGAGGTTTGGTTTTGATAGAAATTGTATTATTTTCGTAGCGTTTTTCATAAATAAAATCTCTTGTAAAAAAATTTGAATTAGCGTCTTCCGTAAATCTTAAGTTACTGACAATTATACTAGATTCGTTGTCTTTTGTAACTGTTATCGGGATGGTTATAGAATCAGAACAATTATTGTAAAAGATGTTTGCTTTTTTGAGTACGCAGCTCACAGTATTGCTGTTCTCAAAGTTTACATTTGAATTTTCAACAATCAAAACGGTCGGCAAATAACTTACACCTTTGAGGATCCTTGGCACTCCATTATTTTTGTAAGATTCTTCAATCCAATTGTGTTCAAATAAAAATCCTCCAGAAAATGTGCTGTCTATTGCAAGATCTGTAACATAAATTGTAATACCTGGGTTTGCTTCAAAAACGCAGCCTGTAATTATGTAATTGCCAGTCCCATTAATTAGTTTACCATCAAAATATATACTGCAGATTTGAGCTAGCTGAAAATGGCAATCTGATACGGTGTCGGCACCAGCGTGCTCAGCGACTACTCCCATTGCACATATATGGTAATTACATTTGTAAAAAGAGCATGTAGATATATTATTTCCAATATTTCCCCAAGGTTTGAAAAATGCAATGTTAAGATCTCTAAAAGTACAATTACGTAAATTCAACCCACCAATGTAGATATCTGAAGGGTTAATTGGTACTTCAGTTGCAAGAGAAGACAAATCTCTATCCCCTCCAAAACGAATTCCTCCACGGGTGAGTAACGAATCACCAATAAAACTTACATGTTCAATTTGGAGTTTTTTCCATGCGTCGTTAATACCTATTACAACCGCATATCCGTTCGGTGTGAATGACTTTAAGAAAGTTGCACTATTACCAGCACCTCTAATGTTAGAGGTATTTTCGGAGGTTGTAATGTTTAATAGATAGATACCTTCGGGAAAGAAGAGGGCGTGACCAGCGTGAAGAGTTGAATCAAGTGGTGATAAACCATAAATCAAGTTTTGCACCGCCACCGTATCATCCGCAACTCCATCTCCAATAGCCCCATAATCCTTGACATTAATCTCAGACTTGTTCTGAACTTTCCATTCTGTACCGCTCCATTCATGCCAGTTGCCTGTCTGTGTATACAGATATGTTTTACCTGCATCATCTGCAGTAAGATTGGTCGGACGCTGGGCAAATTGGTCAAAGGAATTGAAGGCTCCGTTGACTGGATTCTTGGTCTGACTCAAGTGATCGTTGAGAATAATTCCCCAGTTTCCTGCGTCTTGTGTTGGTGTTGGAATTCGTTTTTGTGACATAATTTTGGTTGTTTGTGGTAGAGGGGGGTCTATCCCGCCATTTTAGGTGATTGTAAAAGTATCAGAATGTTATCATTTGGAACATTACAAATTTAACTTCTGTTAGATTTTATCACAGCTTTGTTTTTTGCACAAGTTTTTTGGATTTGCTCCGTTCAAATGCTTTTTTGATGAGCCATAGGATGTCCAGTCAAGCTGAGAATGACAAGTCTAAAGAATGTTATGTGATACCCAAACTCGTATAAACTTTGACATAGGTATTAATAAACCCAAATATCGAAACTCCAAATTATGCCTTCAATAGGGTGAATATTGAATTAAGATAGTTAAAAATATAGCCTAGCGGAGATCTTGATCTGGTTG
>JAYTWQ010000089.1:0-3855 GCA_043743355.1 bacterium
TTTTAAGCGGTTCTTGAGCTGTTTGGAGATTTACTCACAGATATTATTCAACCCTTCTTAAAACGGCTAAAAATGCGGTCAATATTTTCGGTTTTTCAAAGGTGGTTTTTAGACACTGTATGTAGTAGGTCGAAGGGGTTGTTTTTGGGGGTTTTTTTGAAAATGAGTTTTCGGACAGATTTGGGATTTTAAGATTTTTGATGATTTTGGAAAAAATTAGATTTGTGGGATAAAATATTTTATGTAGTACAAAGTATATATTTTCATAATTTTTGGTTTAATTTTTAAGATTTGGTTTTTTTGGGAAAATGAATTTTAGATTTTTTTTAGTTTAGATTTTTTTTGAAATTTTTTTGGTTAAGATTTTTGTGGTCTTAAAATTCAACTCAACTACCCTATTCTGATTTTGAAAATGAAATCAAGGATGCCTCAAAAAAATTAACTCAAAAAATCAAGCCAGTTATCAGAATCAATTACATTGAAAAGTGAATTGGTGTAAGTCTTTGTAAAAATTTCTGGTATTTTAGTTTTGGCTCGAAGTTTGGGATTCCATTTGAACTCAAAGCATTCTAAGTTCATACTTCCACTTTCTTCAACCAGATCAATTTCTTGTTGATCGGTAGTTCGCCAAAAATAGTATCGACATTGCTTGTCCTGATTTTTATTCTTCTTTATCCTCTCGATTATACAAAAATTTTCCCAAACAAAACCAATATCAGTAGTTAGTTCTAGATTGTTATAATTTCCCAAAATACTGTTACGAATTCCAATATCCCAAAAATATACCTTGAAAGGTTTGGAGATTTCTTTTTCTATTTTGTTGTTGTATGGTCTTAAAATTTTGATTACAAAACATTTTTCTAACAAATCAAGATATTTTTCGGTGGTGATTCTGTTAAGTCCAACTTTAACTCCCAGTTCAGTATACGAACATTCACGACCAATTGATGTGGCCAAAATTTGTAATAATTTGTACATTACATCGCTGCGTCTGATGTCAGAAAACTCTAATAAATCTCGGTACAAATAGTCGTTAGAAATTTTATTTAGAAACTTGATGGAATCTGCCTGATTTTTGTTGTAGATGTCTGGATAAAGTCCAAATCTCAAGATATTTTTGAGATCGTTTTTTACTTCTATTTTGCCTCTGCTATCTACTATTTCTGCAATGGATAATGGGTAAAGAGAAAACTCTAAATTACGACCAGTGAGTGGCTCACTTACTTTATTAGCCAAATCAAAACTGGAAGATCCTGTTGCAATAATCTGAGTATCTTTGAGGTATTTATGCATGATTTTGAGATTAATACCAATATTGAGTACCCGCTGGGCTTCGTCAATAACTAGAATATCGTAGCCTTCAAAGTTTTTGGTTAACTCTTCTTTGCTTTGAGATTCTAAAATTATTCGATTAGAAATGAGGTCACAATCTACATAAAGACACTTTTTATTTGTTCCAAATTCTTCAATTATAGATTCAACCAAAGTAGTTTTACCAACTTGTCTAGCTCCATAAATTATCAGAATCTTATTCTTAAAAAACCAAAGTTTAATTGAGGAAGTTATTGATCGGTTGTATATTTGTGAAATCATAATAATTTTATTGAGCTAATTAATGTTATTATGATATTGTTTATATTAATTGTCAACTTGATCTTGCTTCGAGAAATTAGTAAAAAATAAATAAATGGATATTAATAAAGTAACACTGACAAAATTTACTAAACTTCAAAAACCACTGGTTTAATAATTTTATCAAAACTTTCGCCAGGATAACCAAGTGGATTAATAATATATTTAGTTTGACCAATTTCACCTGTCCATTTTTCGTGAGTGTGTCCTGAACAAATACATTTGATAGAAGGGTTATCACTTATGAGCTGATCATAGTTGGATGTGAATCCTGAACCGATTTTACTGCCAGTATACTTTGGAGCAACGCATTGATCAGTTATTGGGTGATGAGTGAATAGTACAATTTTGGAATTAGTATTTTTGATTTTAGAAAGCTGGTAAATTAGTTTTTGGATTGCGGTCAAATGCCAATTGTAGGTTAGATTACTTGGCGTTCCTCCCACCCTACTATCGTTCATCATAGAATCACAGTTCAACATCGCTTGTGAATTGCCATTATAAAAATTAGTCCAAGTTGTATCGCCCATAATTATTGTATCATTGCCTAAGTCAATCGGCTCAAAATCCTTACAAATGCAGATATTATCAAAGTTATTAAAAGTGCAAAACTCTTGGAATAATTGCTGCGGTATTGATATATTTTGATTCTCATTATCCAAAAAATTAGTTTCATAGTTGTAATTGGTCAAAAGAGTTGGGTCATTGCTATTGTAGTATTCGTGATTTCCTAGAACATAAAAGTCTTGGTGAAATTACGATTACACCACCCGAAGAACCATTCAAATCGCTGGTAGTTTTTGGCTTCACAAATATCTCCAGCCAAGATCAAATAGTCGGCTTTGGATTGTAATAGTGGTAATATTTTGGTTTCAAACTTTGGGTAAAATTCGAGGTGAAGATCGGATAAGAGCTGGAAGGTCATGGTAGTGCTGTAATATAAAAGTTTTATTGAAGGTTATGTCTAAGTAGATATTTTGCAGGATTATGGTTGAGATTAATTATCATCACCGCCGATATTTTCTATCTCAAACTGCAAACTATTAAAATCACTTCTCCAACAGTAGAACTTTGCCTCATCCATGTTATGGACTTCGATAGTAAAGGTGTCTTTGATATATTGACCTTGTTTGATTTTTTTTAAACAATTCCGCTGAAGCATTTGGGCTATAGTCAAGCCTTCCCAGCCCTGTTTATAATGGCGATGAAAAGGGATAGTGTTTCTGTTTTGATCAACTTTTTGATATAAAATTACCTCACTTAGTGGCATATTAGAAATTACATCAAATAGCTCATCTGTAAGTATTCCAGATTTATTTTTATTTGTTAATTGTTCTGGCTCAGTCATCTTAATATTGTTATAATAATTGAGAGATTTGACAAGTCTAAAAATTTCAATGGGAGGGTCGAGACTCCTTGCCAACATTACCAAAAACCTAAATACTTCATTTCATACCTTATATCTTTGACGATGAGAAGCGGGGGCAGATCTTAGGAGAAACGTAACAGTATCTGTTTGACGATCTGGAGAAGCACAAAGCCGCTAAGGAGGATAGAGCAACCTACCTTCGAAAAGATCCTGTATGCTAGGAGATGTTAGTACATTGATCAAGCCCAACTATAAGGTCAAGAATTTAGTGGACGAAAGTCTGCTATTTTTTTTGGGTAAAATTCTAGTACACTATTTTACTTAAATATTTGAGTTGTTAAACCTTAAACTATAACTAATTGAAGTGTTGCCAAAGTACATAAAATTATGTCACCATATAATATATCTAATGCAATTAATTACTCAAATTATATTCCCGAAATGAATACTCTCAACCCTACCCTTCAAACAATCCACAACCTCAAACAACTAGTCAAAAATACTAGAATCAAAGCAATGCTCAAGGTTAATTCCGAGGCTATAGCAATGTATTTTGAGATGGGGAAAGAATTGGCTACCAATATTGACTCCAACGACGGAAGTAAAAATATTGTTCGTGAAGCCTCCCTGGCATTGATTGAAGAATTTGGTAAAGGCGAAGGATACGGAGAAAGAAGTTTGAAATATTGTATAAAGTTTTATCGTGAAACTAAAGATAATTTTGAGGTGCACCAGCTTGGTGCACTTTTGCCTTGGAAACACGTTTGCTTAATTCTGGACAAGATTAAAGATAATGATCAAAGGCTTTGGTATATGAAAACTGCCTTAGAAATCCAGTGGGGGCGAGAAACCTT
>JAYTWQ010000090.1:0-2887 GCA_043743355.1 bacterium
GGACGGGAGCTAAATTCTGGATGAGCTTGAGTCGCGATATAATACGGATGCAAATCTCGATCAAGTTCCATGATTTCTACCAAAAAATCTTTTGAGCCGTTCTCGTCCTCGTATTCGAACTTTCCAGAGACTTTTAGTCCATTGGTCGCAAATGTTTTTAATTCTTTGTTTTGGACCTCTAATCGGTGTCGGTGCCTCATTCGAATTTCTTTAGATTGGAAAAGCTCTGAAGCTAATGAATTTTCCAATATCTTACAATCATAACCACCCAATCTCATCGTTCCACCTTTTTTGTGGATATTTTCTTGACCTTCCATATAATCAATTACAATTTCAGAATTTGACATTTCAATTCGGGTTGCAAACATTTCGGCGGAAGCTGCATTTTTGATACCACACACATGACGGGCGAATTCCACAACCATCATCTGTAGACCGAGACAAATTCCGAGGGTTGGGATCTTTTTTTCTCTAGCGATTTTAAGTGCGTTTATTTTGCCTTCCATTCCACGCACTCCAAAGCCACCAGTAACTACAACTCCATCAGATTCTTTGACTAGATTTTCGATATTTTCATCGTCGGCATCTACAATCTTAACTTCAATGTTGGCTTGCAGTTCTCTTGCAGCTAGATTGAGTGATTCTATTACTGAAAGATAAGCGTCAGAAAGCTTAGTGTATTTTGCGATTAAAGATATTTTAACGGTTTTCTCAAATTTGACTTTCTTGTAGTCTACAAAAAAGTGTGGTAGTTTTATATTTAATTTTCTTTCTAATAATTTTTCGAGTGAATCTATAACGCCGCTAGATTTCATCATCAATGACGGAACTAAATAAATAGATTTTTGGTCAGGAACAGAGACAACTTGAGCGGGTTCTAGGTTGCTAAATAAGGCGATTTTGTCAAATATAGTGTTCGGTACTGGTCGTGTAGAATTAGCTTCAGATCGAGCCACGATCATGTCAGGCTGGAGACCTTTTTGGAGTAGTTCACGAATAGAATTTTGGATTGGTTTGGATTTGTATTCGTTAGAACAGGCTAAGAATGGTATATATCCAAGGTGGATATGAAATACTTGTTTTCGATTCTCTAATTTGAACTGTCTTAATGATTCCAAAAAAATATCAGCTTCCATATCACCAGCAGAACCACCAATTTCAATCATCCTCACATCTATACCATCGAGATTACGAACAAAACACTCTTTAATATGATTCGTGACATTAGGAATTAATTGTACATTTTTACCGAGGAATTTGCCTTCTCGTTCACTTTCTAGTATAGAAGAATAGATCTTTCCAGCGGTGACAGAAGATGTAGATTGAAGATTGGTATCAAGGAACCGTTCGTAGTGACCGAGGTCAAGATCACATTCAGAGCCATCATCGAGGACATACACTTCACCGTGTTCGTAGGGCGACATAGTCCCAGGATCAACATTAAGGTAGGGATCAAATTTAATGGCGTCAACTTTTAGACCCGCAGATTTGAGTATCAAACCAAGTGATGCGCTTGTAATTCCTTTACCAAGACCAGACACAACTCCGCCAGTGACAAAAATAAATTTAGTTTGTTTCGAATTTCTATTTGACATAATCCAAAAATATTTCTTTAATTAATACTAAATGTCAAGAGACATTTGCTCAAAACAATAACCAAAAATAATGAAGCCTAGCCAGTAAGAGTCCTGAAAGAAAAATTGCGCTCTCTTTAAAGCAAATTTCAATTAAATTTCTAACAAAAATACTAAATTTATTATATTTGGTAGGTTGAATATATAATAATTCTAATCTAGTTAAGTTAATTTCTACATTCATAGGAAAGTAAAATAATTATGAAAATCGGTATAGATCTGAGATCACTGAATTACGCTAAATACACTGGAATAAATGCTAATTGTATCCACATTCTGGGCTGTCTTTCAAAGCTACAATCTACACCAAATACAAAAATAGAATTCATTGGGATCGGCCTCAAAAAGACACGACTTATAGAATTAAGAAAAGAATTTAGTTTATTTAATACCTTGTTTAGTTCACATAGAACTTTGGAAGAATACAATAACTTAAACCTAAAAAATACTAAACTACTAGAGATTATTTTAACTGGTCAGATTTATTTTAATAATTCATTAGATTCATATAGCATTGAGTTTTTTAATTACATTATTCAGCCTCAACCTAGATTGCTTAGACTTCACAAAGATACAAAACTTATCTCTTTTTTTCATGATGTATATGGTTTGAATGAAGGAAAACTGCGTTTGAATAAAATACTAATTAACAAGCGATCTTGGAAGCTGATTGCGAATAGGTGTGATCAAATTGTTACAAATTCAAGATCAACAAGTGTCGACTTAGTAAATGTTTTGGGGGTTGAAGTAAGAAAATTAAAGCTTATATATCCAGGAATTCCCAACTTAAATTTGTTTCGAGATGAGAAGCATTCTGAAATAATTATAGATCAGAAAATTAACCAACTAGAAACACCTTACATTTTGGCTATAAGTGGTATTGAACCACGTAAAAACTGGCACAACTTATTACTCGCTTTCAAAGAATTACAATCGAAAAACGACTATAACAAAAAGTTAGTTTTGGTTGGGACAGTTGTAGATCAAAGATATTATAATTACTTACTAAGGTTAATCAAAAATCATAATATTAATAATATTGAATGGTGTATAGAACCTATTGATAGTGTTAAGTATGAGTTTATTAAAAATTGTGAGTTTATGGTCTATCCGTCTTTTTATGAAGGTTTTGGTTTCCCTATTCTCGAAGCTCAACAATATGCAAAGAATATTTTAACATCTAAAAATTCCAGTTTGCTGGAAGTTAATTCAAACTATATTTCTGTTAATCCAAATAATTATCAAAGCATAGC
>JAYTWQ010000091.1:0-2430 GCA_043743355.1 bacterium
TTCTAAACGTCATCTTGAGCAAGTTCGAATTTGATTCGGGTTTTTCGAATGTAGCCTCGCAACGACAAGCGAAAGATCTGTAATGAATCAATAGCAAAATGGAAGGATAGACAGTTTAATACAATTCAAATTAATCAAAGATTTATTATTATTGCAAATTTTCTGTATTAGCTAAATTTAATTTATATCAGTCAAACCAATATAAATCACTTCGGGATTGGTTACATCAATCTGAATTTGAGCAATATTTGCAGGATTGAGCACTCCAAGATCTTTCATTTTCCAGCTCTGACCACGATTTTCACTAACTAGAAGTTTATTTCCAATAGCTACATAGATTTCATCCAATCCCTTATTAGGGTTAACTGCCGCATCTAATATGTTTATTTTTGATTCTTGAACTGGAATATTTTTGATTTGGGTAAACGGTTTGGAGATGTCACTTGAATACCACAAAGCATCATCAGCCAAAAGTAAGAACGGTTTTTGTTGTAATGTTTGTTTGCCTGGTATAGGAATTATTTTTTTGTAAGTATCGAATGAATCCAATCGACCCAAAAAATCATTCACAAAGTTAGTTCCATTACTAAAAACACCATTTACTTTTTCCTGTGCCGTTTGTTGAGCTTGCTGGTCCTGGGCTTCCTTATATTTGACAGGATCGAATTTAGTTAATTTTTGTGGAATCCATTTTTGACCATCCGTTGAGACTGCCACACCACCTTTTTCAAATACAATATAAAAAATATTAAGTTCAGGCAAAATATCAATCTGTACAATCTTGTCGGTTTTATCGGTTGTATAATCTTCAGTTTTGAGCCATGTATTGCCACCATCTAGAGTTTGAATAAGAATGTTTTTGTTCAATAGTGCGTACACATGATTGGTATTTTTGGGGTCTATAAGAACCTTATCAACAGAAGTACCAACATTAACCTCAGAATAAACTTGAGTAAAATTAGCGCCTCCGTCGACAGTTTTGAATATTTTAGCAATAGCACCTTCATTAGCAGCAATATAAATTACACCAATATCAGTAGGATTAACCCAAAAATCTGTAATAATCGTTGAATCATTCCTGGCTAATTGTGCGAGAGTTGCAGGGCTTGTTTTTCCAGGTTTTTCCTCTGTATATTCTACTGGATAAAGATAAATTCGAGACCAATCGACACCACTATTTTGGGTAAAGAAAACTCCTTTTCCCCTAGTTAAAGCAAACAGAGTCTGACCATCAACTTGTTTTATTTTGATAATGGGCGAACCATTCAAAGCCGTTGGTGCAATTTCCCCATTCAAAAGTTTGACTGCATTAATATATCCGAATTTGGTTCCATCAATTAATGGATCTTGCTTAATAATTCCCATTGTTCCAACTATTTTGGGTTCAGAATTAAAAGGATTAAGACTGCAAGAAGCAGCGGTAGATAGTATACAAACTGAGGTAAAAGCCAATAAGGCAGTTTTTTTGAATATTTCTTGGAACATAGTACAAACTTAGTTTTATTATGTTCATTTTTTTGCTAAATGTCAAAAAGATTTTTAAGTTACGACTAGATTGATTTGAGTTTAGTAAAGACATCCACACTCGTCATCTTCAACTTGACTGGGGATCCAAAAAAGTTCACTTTGATTACAATTTGAATACAATAATCTTATTGTTTTATGCTTTCCAAGCTTAGAATATCAAATTTGGATCTTTGTTTTGATTACTTGCTCTCTAGATTCTGAAACAAGTTCAGGATGACAATCGGTGAATTCTAATCCGAAACTTAAAATAGGTTGGGTTTAAGTAAATTTAATTACCTTACTCTTTCCAGCACTTCTTTTGCAAGTTCCAAATATGACTTTGCGCCTGTGCTAGACGAATTATACTCAAAAATTGATTTGCCAAATGACGGAGCCTCAGCAAGTGAAACATTACGAGGTATTACAGTGTCAAATATTTCTTTTTTAAAATTCTTTTTGAGTTCATTGAGCACTTCTGAGCTTAGTTTGTTCCTAGAGTCGTACATGGTCAACAAAATTCCAAGAATATTTAGTTCAGGGTGTAGTTTGGATTGAACTTCTTTGAGTGTATACAAAAGCTGCGTGAGACCATCTAATGCCAAAAATTCAGCTTGAACTGGAAGTATTACTTTGTCAGATGATGTTAAAGCATTCAAAGTCAAAAGTGATAGCGAGGGTTGACAATCTATTATGATAAAATCAAAAGAATTGGTTGGTAAACCCTTTATTGCTTTTTGGAGATTGAATTGGCTTGTTTTGGAATCTTGTTGGTTGAATTGACCAAGTCTAAGATTGGATGGAAGTACAAAAAGATTTTGGTTATAGCTTTGAATCATACCATCTAATATCGATGTCGAGCCTTCCAATACACCCAAAGCACCCTTACCTTCTGAGTTTTTGGATACACCAAGATGTTCTCCTGCA
>JAYTWQ010000092.1:0-2455 GCA_043743355.1 bacterium
CAAAATAACTCAAATTGTTAAGATTAAAGACCCTAAAACGCTTGATCACACCAATGTTTTTATTGACGTATGGAATAATGAGTTTTCAAGATTCGTCCCAAAAGAGCAAGTTCTTGAAGGCTGGAAAGTATTCCAAAAAGTTCAAGAATTTCGAGATGAGAATAAAGTGATATTAAAGAAGTATAATTAAACCAACAACAACTTATACAACTTAAATAACCTCACAGTCTTGTGACTGCCAGCCCCCTTAACAAGGGGCATATTCGATTATAATCAATATTCAAAGATGGTATGGGTCTTGGTATATAATTAAACTCTATTTTAAAGCTTTGCTTACTTTGAATTACCCCTTGTCATAAAGGCTGGTGCAAGTCAGGTCTCCTGACGGTAGCCTCGGCCCGAAGGGGTCAAAACTAAAAGTTTTGGGGGATTTCAAAATTTTACGCAACTATAACTGCAGCCTCATCTTTGTTAGGGTTCGTACCTTCCAAAGTCATAAGATTGATATCATAATCAAGTAGTTTACCAGCTAGCCTAATATTGACACCTCGCTTTCCAACAGCCAAAAATGCCTCTTCTGGATAACAATATATATCTGCCATTCTATTTTCTTCATTGATTTCAACCCTCTCAATCTGAGCTGGTTCCAAAGCGTCCATAATCATCAACGGTAGATTGTCTGGGATAAACTCAACCACATCAATTTTTTCTTGCATTGATGGAGTAATTTCTCGCATTATGTTAATAATACGGACGTTTCTTCTTCCCAGAATTGCACCTACAGGATCGATATTTGCTTCATCGTCAGTTGCTGATACTAAAATTTTGGTTCGAAAACCAGCTTCTCGAACAATCTTTTCAATTCTTACTAAGCCAGCCTCAACCTCAGGAATCTCTTGATTAATTATTGCCAAAACAAAACTTTCATGGGTCCTAGATAGCGTAATTCTAGTATTACCTTGTTCATCTTCACGAATATCTTGAATAACTGCTCGAATTGTTTGTCCAGGTCGTAATTTTTCATTGGGCATCAATTGCTCTTTGGACATGAATGCACTGGTTTGACCGAATTTGACCAAAAAACCACCTTTTTTCATAAAGTCTACTTCAACATTAATCAACTCACCAACCTTATCTTTGTATTCTTGTAATACTTTGGAATGCTTTGCTGCATTAATTGTCTGAAATAGAACTTGCCTAGCTACTTGTGATGCAATTCTACCAAAGTCAATCGAATCTGAATCTAAAACTTTTTCTTTTTTGATGTCGCCAGACTCGGCGTTTGGATTATATAACTGAGCCTCTGCTAGTGAGACTTCTTTGGCTGGCGAGATTACTTCGTCAACTACAGTAGTTACTTCAAAAATTGTGTATTTGCCTGTATTAACATCGAACTCACAGATATAGGCCTTGTCTTTATCTCCTAGTTCTTTTCGGTAAGCTGAGGCAATAGATTTTTGGATTGCGTTAATGACCTCATCGGACTTCAGACCTTTGTCAAGACATATAGTGTCGATTTGTTCTTTTAGATCGTGGATGTTTACTGACATATTAGATTGGAATATTAAAATAATTACAAAAAAATTCGCTCAATGGCGAAAAACTACTTTTTGTAATAAGATATATATTGCGGTAATATCATTTTTATGTCAAATCTTGACAAACCTTTCTACTAAACACACGATACAAAGATGAACAAACCGCTCAAATATCTTATAATTGCAGTACTAATTTGCGTGGCCATAATTCTTTTGTCTGATCCAGAATTTCGCTCTAATTTTGCTAACAATTTACCTACAGTTAATCCAACCAAATCTGTTTCAGCGGAAAGTGTAGAAAAAGCAAAAATAAAAAAAGTTGTAGATGGAGACACTGCCACGCTCGAAGACGGACGCAAAATTAGATTCTTGTACATCGATACGCCTGAGACTGTCAAAGAAAATGTTCCTATTATGTGCTTTGGTCCTGAGGCTAGTACAATGACCAAGAAATTACTGGAAGGTAAGCAAGTTTGGCTACGATCTGATAAAGAAAAGACAGATCAATACGGGAGAGATCTAAGGCTAGTTTTTTTGGCTGGAGAAAATACAGACGAACCTGCCAAAAGCGTCAATGCAATTCTAGTCAAAGGAGGATTCGCGAGGGCAAGATTCTACAAACCAAATTTTGAATTTCAAAAAGAATTTAAGGAATACGAATTAGACGCAAAATCCAAAAATCTTGGTGTTTGGGGTAATTGTAAAAGACCTTTTGAAGAATAACTTTGACTACAAATCAAATTTTTAGTATATTAATTATTATGCTTTCTATTAATTTTGACTCAATCACAGAACTGCAAAACACCAAATTTGGTTTTGATACTCAACAAATTGAAGATTTTGGTTCTTTATCAACCGGGCTTTATCAAAAATCTGAAGTATTCAAACAACAAGGCTTTGTAGATTTGCCATACAAC
>JAYTWQ010000093.1:0-1763 GCA_043743355.1 bacterium
TTGCATTTTTGTCTTGATTACTCGTTCTCTAGATCCTGAAACAAGTTCAGGATGACAATCGGTGATTTCTAATCCAAAATTTAAAATAGATTGAGTATAACTTAAATGTAAGTATATTTTTAATTATTTAAAAGTAAATTTCAGCAAGTTAACAATATTAATCTGTTAATCCAAATATAAAACTTGAACTATGACTAATAAATCGAATCTTGAAGACAAACTAAAGCGCCTCAAAGAAATCCAAACTTTTTTGGAATCCAAACCACCGCTGACCGAAAGTATGAAGCTACTCGAAGAAGCTTTTGTACTCAAAAATGATATTGAAAAAGAATTACAAGATATGGAGAATAGATTAATCGATCTAAGCAAAAGTAATGAATAGATTTTAAAGTCAATGGGTCGTGAACTTCCCCGCTACAAATTCAATAACTTTTTATGAATAAATTAATATTTTTACTTAATCGTGAATTCCTTGAAATATACAAAGACGAAATTGCACTTATTAATATTGTCTACGAATGTCGTTCGGCGACCAAGCCTCTTAACCTATCAACTGAATTTGAGCAAGTCTGGAAAAATATCTATAATGAATTCGTTCTGGATACTAATGAATTTGAAGTCGTAATTGACCACAACGCTGGATTCACAGACACTCGAATTATTGCAGTTTGGTGCCGTTCTGAAGTCATGTTCAATCCCTCAAAATCCCTCAAAATTATCAAAAATGACATTGTTCTGGAAGAAATTCAATACTCACACAAACCAAAAATTGGAATTTCAAAGTAGAAGAAATTAATTATAAATAACCTAAGTTGTGATTAATTTATTTTTCACCTAAAATGAACAATTTTACAAAAAAAATCATATAAAAAAATCCCCAAAATTTGCAACCTTGACCACCTTGACAAGGGGTGACATGCTCGAAATATTATCTATGAGTTTTACTCACAGCTTGGTTTATAGATACTCTGTTATGCTTTTACTTACCAAAATCTAGCTGTCATACTGAACTTGTTTCAGGATCTAAAAAAACTTTACTGATCAAATACTTTGTTAAAAACAACACCTACGAATAATTTATACTTTTCACACTTAGAATATCGGATTTGCATTTTTGTCTTGATTACTCGTTCTCTAGATCCTGAAACAAGTTCAGTATGACAACCGCGATTGATTTTTATCATTAATTAAAAACTTGTAAATTATGCAAACTAGAAAAGAAATAATTGAAACTCTCAAAACAGTTTTTGATCCAGAAATGCCAATTAATATCTGGGATCTTGGTCTTGTGTATGGTGTGAATTTTGATAATAATTCAGCTACTATAATCATGACCTTTACGAGTCCGAATTGCCCATTTGCAGAAAGTATTCTGAATGAAGTTAGAACTAAAATTTTGAAGATAGAGGATATTAAAGAAGTTAAGGTTGAAATTGTTTGGGAGCCAGCTTGGAATGGGGATTCTCTGGATGAAGAAACTCTTTTGGAACTAGGGCTTGCATAAATTATAATTGTGTGCTATTTTTACAAAATGTCTATTAAATTAAATTATCAAGAAAACGGTAATCATGCTGCAGTTGAATCCTCAGATTTTGTAAGTATTCCAAAATATACTTCTCCCTTACGACCTTTGTCCTTATCACAATTTTTGTCTTTAAGGAACAGAATAATTGGACACAGAGCAGAAGAAATACCAAAAAATGATACTGTAAAGATGATTGATAAATTACTCAATTCTAGAGTTTTGCCTGACAAAAAAGATG
>JAYTWQ010000094.1:0-2571 GCA_043743355.1 bacterium
CCATCTGTTCTAAAATAGCTTAGAGTTTTGGTAATGGGCTGGACATTTTTCATTTCACTTTCACTTGCATAAATATAAATATCATTGGGATTATTCTTGATATCAGTATAGATTCCAACTAGCTTTTTAAAAGACTTATTATAGTAGTTGCCTGCCGAAACGCCATACACACTATTGATGAATTGTTTTTGTGAGTCGGCTTCCTTAAAAATATTTGGATTATCTATTCCACTAAAATACATTTTGCCAGTAACTAAGCCTCCGTCAAATTCGCTGAGTTCAATCGTACCACTTGTTTTGTCTGGTGTTGAATTATAGTTACCCGATAGTTCGAACCATTTTTTATCAATATTATTGTAATACTTGCCAGTAATTTTGTCTTTATCAAAATTCAAAAAAACCTCAGTGTCCATACTACCAATCCATCCAGAATATTTGGTACCTTCAATTTTTGGTTTTGTAGATTCCTTTGAACTTTCTGAAGATATTGATGATATTGTAGTTGTAATAGAACTTGAACTTGAAGAACTAGATATTGATTTTTCGGTGTTTTGACTATTTTCAATTGCAATGATACTTTCAGATGAATTGTTTTTGAGTGCAAGTTTGTTGGATTTGCTGGTGAATTGATAGACAATAGCTCCTCCAGAAAACAATCCGAACAAGACGGCAATCATTGCTATAATTATAGTTTTTTGAGTCATAATACTTTTCTATATCAAAATCCAGTATATCCTCCATGTCAAGTCACAATCTTTTTGAATCCTATTTTTTGGTGTATGAATACTATACAAAGCATTAAACTACAACAACTAAAATTTAGGAGTGACAACCTCACCGGTCATCTTCATCTTGACTGAGTATCTAAATAGCGAATTATGTACACAACTTGAAATCCGATATTTTGAGTTTAAAAATAATAAAAGTTCCATAGTTGAACAAAGTATAATATTTAAAACACAAATCTGATATCTCAAAAATCAATTAGATGATATCTCAAAAATGTTTGACAAATAAAAATTTGTATGTTATTAATACTAGCAACTAAATCAACTTTTATGTTTAACTTCGCTTCAACCTCCAAAAACTTTCTTACTTTTATATTCGCAGTTTCGTTGATTTTTTCTAGTCTAAATGTTAAAACAAATGCTGGAGGGTATGATTATTATTCCAATTACACTCCGAGTTACTGTCAGAATATTGCTGCAACTGCAATTTTTTATTTGATTCAACCGAATAGTGTCAAAAGCTGTTATAGCCAATATGTCTATCAACCAAGTTGTGATATTCATCCATTCATTCCACCTAATTGTAACCAGAATCAAAATAACTGTATTCAAACCAATAACTATTACCAAACTTCAACTTGTGTAGTTGCCAACAATTATTGCGATCCGTCATTGTATTTTGGGAGAGCTGATAATATTGGAGTTGAAAAGAATAAAAGCTCTGGTACTGTAAGTTTTGATGTAGTTGGAATGATCAATGCATCGTGTAACAAAACTAATTTTTTGAATCCTGTAGCTGTTTTTGTGAATGTCTACGATCAGAACAATAACAAAGTTATCAATAACGAAGCTCAATATATTAATCTTTTTCAAGATTGTTCTTTGATTTCTACTCCTTGTCAGAATTTTAGATTAAGTACAAGTGTGACTTACAACCAATTTGTGAATAATACTTTTAGAGTTACAGTTGGATTTTTGCCTAACACAAGCTTTGTGACTAATAGCAATGTTATCGTCGGGGATTATGTTAATATTAATACCAACTATCAATACAACAACAAATCGTATTGCACTGGTATTTGTTCTTATTACGACGACACTCAGTACTATCCTGTTTTTATTGATTTTGTGCCTGCTAATACTAATTATGATGTTTTGAATACAGATAATTGTTTGGTGAATACATTTGATTATTTTGGAGCCTGTCCAATTGTTTACTAATTTTTGGCTTTTATTTGACTTTAGATTTTATCTAAGCTATAATTATAAGTAATGATCAAATTAGTTGCTCAAAACAAAAGACAAGGAGTCACATTCAGCCCAAAGTTATTTTTGTTACTTGGGTTTTTTGTTGGCTCTATCATCTTGAGTTATTATCTTTACACTAATCCAATTGCCACCGTAACCATTTTTGTTTCTAGTATTTTTCTTTTTATTTATTATACTCAGCCACCATCGAGGCAAATGGTTGAATTAACGAATGATTTTCTAAAAATTAACTCAGAGATTTTTTATGTCAAAGATATTCAGGCTTGGACAATTGGGGAATTCGAGAACCTATATGAAATTATGATTAAGACCAACAAGCTTGATTCCATAACCTATTTTTACCTTTCTAAGCACAATCCAAACACCCAATCATTCATTGAATTAATGTCTGCAACTTGCCACTTTGATGAAGATTTATATTTTAGAGATCCAATTCAGAATTTTATGAAATTTCTTGGGCTCAAGTAACTCATATAGATTGACAAATCTAACGATTTGATTTTTAATACAGTATATGTCAAATATTCTAGCAATTGTATTGTGTTTTGTTTCTGTAGCTATTATAAGCCTTATC
>JAYTWQ010000095.1:0-4137 GCA_043743355.1 bacterium
AGTATTATAATTATTAAAAGGATTAGCAGCTCCAGCAATTCTAGCCTCAGTTCCAAAAGTTCCAAGGGTAGGAGGGGCAATCATTTTGTATTCTATAAATGAACGACTACGGTTCGTGTCAAGAAGGTCAACTGTCAAAGGCGTGTCACTTGAGTTTTTTGACCAACAAAACTGTCCTGGATTGTTGCTGAAGCCAGGAGTACTTGTTCCACCTGGAATTGGCTGAGTGGCATTATTACTAGCAATGAGGTCGCACGCTTGTTGATGATAAAAAAAGTTAGTATTATTAGGATTACTATTGTATAAGTCAAGTTTTATGTGTAAAAATCTATTTCCTAATAGTTCTGTTATACCTTTATATGCATTTTGGGTTCTCCCTGCACACAATCCATTATCAACAAATACCCCTGTGGTGTTAGTGATAAACTCGCAAGTAATTGCATCTCTGGTACCAACACCAAGATTATAATAGTCACTTCTCATCTGTAGATATCTATTACCAAAAGTGTCAAGCTTTGGATTCATGTACTGGTTGTCTGATGTATAAGTATAGCCAGCACTGGAAGTTTTGGTACAAAAAGGTGAAGGAAGCCCTGCAGGATCATTACTTGCTAACAAATTACATGTTCTATTTGCATCATTGGTTCCATTTAATCTATCAACTTCTATTTGAACATATCTTTTTTTACCCATTTCGAGTAGTCCTTGCTGATCTGCATCTAATCCATACAGACCTGAAGAAGGCGAAACTCCAACCCCTGGAGCTACCATGGCGTAGAAGGCGTCATTTCTCCTATTATTAGGAAGATTGTCACAATTGTATTCATTGTCTGTAGGATATTGACAATTCCTCCATGAATCTTGAACATATGTGAATCCTGCTGGAAGGCTATCTCTAATCTGTGCATTTGTTACTGGGCTGCCACCATAATTATAATAAAAATTCCTAACAGTGATTTCTTGACCAGGAGTAACTGAGATAGCCTCGGGGTTGCCTCCAGTAGCATATTTTTTGTCGATTGCAATATCGCCAGGTCCACCGTTGAGTGCTGATCCACCTAGAACATAAGCCGCATTTGCTTTTCGATCACCCAATAAATTGGTATTAGTGATTAACTGAAATGATGCAACTCCAGACATAATCGTTCCAAAAAGAGACAATGTAATCAAAAGTTTTTTGCTTTTACGTGAGAATAATTTTTTGGATTTGTTTACTAAATTACTTAAGAATCTGTTTTTTGTCATAATGTTGTATGTTAATGTTTTGTTTGTATAGCTTTTTGACTAATAGCTTATTATACCATAGTTTTTTTTATTCCGCAAGTTTTTTGTTTGTTTGCATATAATTGACCAAAACATTATATTGTCATCTAATTAATTAATGTACAAGATAGGAATTTGTGGAGCACACGGGACAGGTAAGACAACTCTAGCTCGGATTATTTCGGAACAGTATGATCTGCCGATTATTAGTCAATTAATGAGGAATTTTTGGCAAGAATATGGCGTAATGGACTTCGAAAAATTACCCAAAGATGTACGCACCACGTTCCAAAAAGAATCTCTACTTAGGCAAATTGACGCCGAGGATTCAACTGACAACTTTGTGACTGATAGGACAGTCCTAGACCAAATTGCTTATACCAAAATGTCTAGTAACATGTCAGGAGTTGATCTTGCAATCTACGAGCAGCTTTGTCGTGAGAGACTAGAACGATACACTCATTTGATATATTTGCCAATTGAATTCCAGGCCGAAGCAGAGTTCCTTCGAGCCGACATTAGCACTCGAGATGAGCTGGCAGAAATAATGAAAAATTACTTGGATAGGTTCTTCTCAGGTCGTTTTGTAGAAATTACAGGAACTCTTGAAGAACGAAAACAAAAAATAAATAAACTATTGACAAAATAGTAAAAGTAAGATTCATTGATAAGATGAAAGATGCAATTTCTGATATTTTGAAACCTCTGACAATGTTTTTTGACTGCGATACTTACGATGGGTCTAAGAATATTTTCAATAATTTTTCTAAAATGATGAAAGGTCTTAGGAGTAGATTTATGGAAATTGGAGTTGAATTTGGGAAAGAGGTTTTTAAGGTTACAAGCGAGACAATTACAGAATTAAGAAATGGTATATTTCAGAGTCTTAATATTCCTGTCCCAGATAATGGTTCAAAAAGCGGGACAGTAGATCTACCCAATCAAAGCAAAAGTGCGATGAACACGTTTGTAGGAGGTTCTAATCCAAAATTTGGCAGCAATACTACTAACTCAAATGACGACACAAAAGCGCTAACTGAAAAAAATAAATTCGAATATGATATGCAGCAACAGATGCTAAAATCAAGACAACAATCCGTAGCTTGAGTTTAATTTTTTAATTTCAATATTTATTCTCACAATCATTTCATCGGGTGAATTCATTTCCATTAATTCCATTCGAAGCTCTTTGGCATTCTCAAAATCATTTATGTACATTTTAACGAATTTTTTCATAGCTGGAAAGTGTTTTTGATCAGCCCAGGTTTCCTTCCAATTGATCAGATGCTCAAGTAACATCTCAAGTCTATTCTCTTTGTTATTCAGTTGTTCAGATATTTCAAACGGTAAAAAAGCCCATGGATTCTTGAATATTCCTCTACCAATCATAATTCCATCAACTCCACTTTCCTTTGCTCTTGTAACTCCTTCTTCTCGATTATGAACATCACCGTTTCCAACAATTACTGTGCGATTTGCTTTGGCATATATTTCATCCCCTAGCTCTATGCCAAAATCATTTTGCATGATTAAGTCTGAGGCTTGTTGTTTGCTTTGTGCAGTATTCAAATTAAGTAATGTTTCAAATTCATTAATAATTCCAGCCTCTGAACAGAATTGCAGTAAGTCTGGATTTTTTTGGAAAAGAATTTGGGCTTGTGTCATCATGAGTTTGATTTGAATTTTTTATTAATAAAGTATGGTATTTCGTATTGTAAATATAATTGGTAATTTTAGATCCTCAGTCAAGCTAAGGATGACAGATGACCAAGCTGAGGATGACAGGCAAGGTTGTCATTTAATAATTTAAGCGAATGAAATTTAAACCCTTTCCTTTTTAAAAATTAAAATTGTTTTATTTTGTAGAGAATATCTACAAAAAATACCGTTTGACAATAGCCAAAAACACTGCTATTATAATTTGAATATCTAATTAATTATGAATACAAAACCTCTCCTTATCTGCTTTAATTGGAAAATGAATCCCGCAACATCATCAGAAGCAACAAAACTAATTAGCACTTACCAAAAATTCTGCAAAAATAAACAAAATACAATTTTATTTCCACCCTCAATATTCTTATTAGAGCTATCAAAACTTGGGATGACATTGGGCGGTCAAGATATTTCTGCTTTTTCAGAAGGTGCATACACAGGTCAAACCAGTGGTCAAATGCTTTTGGATTATGGTTGCAAATATGTTCTGGCTGGACACTCTGAAATCCGCAAATTCCACTCTGCGAGTAATGGTACTGTCCACCAAAAAGTACATCGAGCTTGGGAAAATAATCTGATTCCCATTCTTTGCATTTCATATACCAAAGCAGAGAATACTCACAATCAACTCAAAGAAGCAATTGAAGTAATATTTCATGGTAGAGATCAAATCAAAGGTGACATAATTTTGGCATTTGAGCCTCTTTCCGCAATTGGTTCTGGAATACCAATGGAGACGGTTCGAATAATACATTATATTAATTTTATCAAAACTGTAATGCTCGAAAAAGGCTATCCAGATGTCAAAGTCCTATATGGTGGTAGTGTGAACTCAAATAATATTTTGGAATTATCCAAAACGCCTGGACTTGATGGTTTTTTGATCGGAAAATCTAGTTTGGATGCGATTGAAGTCGAGAAGATTTTGAATACTGAATTCTGAGTTATACTCAATCTATTTTAAATTTCGGATTAGAAACTGCCGATTGTCATCCTGAACTTGTTTCAGGATCTAGTAAACGAGTAATCAAGACAAAAGTGCAAATCCGACATTCTAAGTATGAAAAGTATAAAGTATTTGATTCAAGTCAAATTATGTTCCTAATTTTTTAACAGTCAGTTATTTATCATACAGAATAGAGAGGAGAATCTACGCTT
>JAYTWQ010000096.1:0-3016 GCA_043743355.1 bacterium
GATTTATAAAAACCGTTTTTATAAAAAAGAAGTTGAAAGAGAATACACAACAACAATATTTCAAGAAGACAACCAAAGTCGTGAAGAATTTGACAGAATCTGTGATTACAAAGAAAATAATGGATATAAAATCAATAGGAAATACAATCAAAGTAATAAAATCGACAAGACTGCATCCATTTCTGAAATATTTAATCATTTTAAGTTGCAAATTGCTAACAAAAACCTATGCCAAACAAACCAATTGTAATTACTATAACCAACAATAAAGGTGGAGTCGGTAAGACAACTATAATTCAGAACCTTGCTGTATCATTAGCTAAACTTGGTAAGAAAGTTGGTTTAATAGACTGGGACAGTCAAGCTAATTTGTCTAGTTCTTTTGACTACGATTTAAGAATCAATCTGGATCAAATAATTACAGAAAAATTACCTATAAATAATGACAGTTGGTCAAAAACTGAAACTGAAAATATCTGGATTATTCCTAATGATAAGCAGCTTACGTCGTTTGATTATGGAACAATAGATGCGTATACAATGATGAAAAAATTATTTAAGACAGATTTATTCGATATAATTTTGATTGACACTCCCCCTAACCTTGATATAGAGGTTATGAATGCTCTGTCAATAAGCAATTTTGCAATTATTCCAGTATTGTACCAAAAGTTTTCAATTACTGGAATTCAAGCAGTTTTTGATATTGTAGAATCTGCCAAATCGATTAATCCAAAATTAGAGATTTTAGGTATTATCGGAAATCAAATCAACAGACAATTCTCATCCTCCAATAGTCAAGCGAGAGGTGCTATTAACGATATGATGCCTAACTTACTATTTGATACTGAAATAAGTCAAAATTCAAAGCTGTGGCAGTCTCAACTTGACAACTCAAATATTTTTGATAAATTATTTAATATGAAATCAAGCGACTTCACGAAACTTGCTAAAGAAATATTAGTTAAAACAAATTAACCCCCTAACCTATTTATGAATACAAACAAGTTTAACAAATTATTACAACCAAAACATGAAGTTGAGTCAACCCAAACTCAGTCAGATGAAGTCACTAATAGTCAAAATACTTCAGATTATTCTAATTTTAAAATAAACACACAGAAAAAAGAAACAGTTAAAGTAAAGTCAATAGGTATGACTTCAGATGAAGTGACTTCACATCAGACAGTAAAAATTATTGATAATGAAATTTTGATTAAAGAGTCTAATGAAGTCATTATGAGTCAAAAGACACCAGCTGAATTAATAGCACATGAAGTCAAATCATATCAAGAAATGATAGATAATTCCAAAATTTACACTTATACATTTCGATATAATGGAGAAATTAAAACTAGGGTAGAAAAATTAAAAGAAGACATGGAAAGCGAAGGAACAACATTTAGCATGAACAAATATTTGCTTAATTTACTGAATAAAGATTTGAAGAATAGGGGGCTGTAATTATTTTTTGATATCTACATCTTCATTCTTCTTTTAACAACTGGAGTTTTGATTTCCGCAAGTTCAACTTTTTGTTCTTTCTCAAGTGTAGGGAAGTTATTGGCGTCAATTTTTTGTTTTAAATCTGGTTTGGTTTTAGTTGGACTACTATTATTAATAGAACTTTCTAGTACTGGATTTAACTTTTGTACAGGTTCTAAATTGGGTTTTAGAGCAGTTTCAACAATTTTTCCAATACTATTTTGTTTTTCTTGAACGACCTCTAGGGCGATTGATTTTGGATCAGGTTTTTTTGCATATTGTTTGAACTCCTCGAGATTAGGGGTGAGAATCGTATTTGTTAATCTATAACGAGAGTTAGCGACATAAACCATATCTTGATTGATAAGGTGCTGTGAACGGCTTGAGGTGTAAAATATGGAGTGATTAACTGTTTGACCTTGAGATGCGTGACTGGTGGAGTAATAGGCTGATTTGAGGTTCCTAAAGTCCTTAGGGATTATCCAATCGTTACTTAGGGTAATATCACCAGTCCTTGAACTGATGTGTTTGATTTGGTAAGTTGCGCCATTAGTTGTTTTGTGGGGCATGTTATTTTTGTCACTTACCATAGTTTGACGTTGGAGCTGGATTAGATCACCTTTTGAAACTGTTAAGATTTCTTTTTGTAAAACATCAAAGTAAGATGGGTGTAAGCTTGGGATGTCGTATATCTGGCTGGTTTTAATATTTTGAATTTGGAGCTTACTTTGAGTTTGGAAAAGGCTCTCATTGTTGTGATTTGTTTGATCTATTGAACCTTCTATAATTTCGAATCTTTCACCTTTTTTGAATTGTTTGATATTTCCACTGAATTGCAAAACTTGCCTTGTTTGATAGTTTGTTTCTTGACTTTTTTCAGTATTTGTCCAGGATAAACTTCGCAAAGTGTCAATGGTATGATCTTTTTGATCAATTAAATTCTCAGTTTTGAGTCTTTGCCTTATTGAATTGTGGATATCGTGACCGTCAAGGTGGGTAGGGGTTATGACCAAAGTGATGTTTTGTGGAGTTAATTTCTCATATTGAATTTTATCAGAACTCGAAACAACCTCATTCGAATAAACAACTTCATTTGAATTTACAACTACTTTTGATTCTTCACTTTTGATTCCTTTATCATTTTCTTTACCAAACAACCTCTGTCCTACTTTTTGTAACCAATTTTGAGTTTGCTCTGGATTCTTGGTTTGTACTTCCTTATTTATTCCTTCTTTTACCTCTTCCTTTGCTCCTATTGTTTCTTGCAATTGTTTGTTGACATATACTTTGGGTAGGTTTTGAACATAGATTTGAGCGACATAGTTTAGTCTTTCCTGATCTTTTGGAATAACTTTAACAAAGCCTAATTCTGCTAATTTATCAATTCCTTTGATTGTTTGTCCATTACCTAATAATTCTACAGCTAATTTTGAGTCAAGTTCTTTTTGACGCTGGATTTGGTTTAGAGAATACACTTCTATTTTAGAATGATCTTTGATGGTTTGAAGAGTATTACCTCGTTCGACTGATT
>JAYTWQ010000097.1:0-3620 GCA_043743355.1 bacterium
AGTATTAAAGATTAATTTTACAACTACTGGCGGTATGTTTCTGTTGCACTTTTCAGTCAATTACTTGACGCCCTATAGTTACCTACGGCAGATTACTAGCCTGCTACCTTGATCATGATATTACTATCACAACGATGTCCCGACTTTCCTCTAGTTCAAAGAACCAGCTGTCGTCCGACTGACCTACGGTTGAGCAAACTTTAATTTGACCGAATTGTCAAACTTTCACAGAGTATTATTTTCATTTTCGCCGCACCAGTCACTTCTATATAATCGCTCTAACATTTTACTGAATTCCTTTTCTTGATCTGTCAAAACTTGATCCATTAATCTTAATCTTAACCTTTCGCCAAATCCTTCTTTCAACCTTACCTTCTCTTTTAACAAAAGATCTATTAGTTGTCTAGTCATAAGCAAATTCAATACTAGATTATTACCCACTTTGTTTTTGCATAACCAAGCATTAGTTACTTTTGCATATAAAAAATCGCACTCGCAAGGTAATTTTAATCTTACTTTGTTGAATCCTAACTTCAAATTCTGAAGCTCTTGTCTGTTTTGAGTTATAATAACAATTTCTGCACCACTATTTTGTTCCATTTTATATTTAATATCACAATAAATTACATTTGTCAAAAATACTTAACTTGTTCAGTATAAATAGTATGGCAATGCTAAAAATTGTAAAGTACCCAGATCCAATATTATCTCTCGTCGCAGCACAAGTCGAATTTCCGATTTCTAATTCTGTCAAAGCTTTGATTCGGGATATGTGGGAGACTGTCGATGGAATTGGAGTTGGACTCGCAGCGCCGCAAGTTGGGCAATCACTACAATTATGTATCATCGGGCTAGATCCAGATAGAATACCAAAAAAACAAAAGATCAAAAATAATTTTGTCATGATTAATCCAGTTATAACCTTTGCGTCTGAAGTCCAGAGTAATATGATTGAAGGCTGCTTGTCATTCCCTGACGAGTTCTGGCAAATCAAACGATCGGCTAACATTATAGTAGAATTCTACAACGAAAAAGGCAAAAAAGAGGTTCTTAAGGCGTCATCTTGGCTCGCTCGAGTAATTCTTCATGAAGTCGATCACCTGCAAGGGAATCTGTACATCAATCTTGGTGGAAAAAAGTTGAAAAAAGAAGATTTTCATGAGGACGATATTGTTGATTAAGAAACAAAAAATTCAAGACTTCAAAAAAGCAAAAAACCATATTGTTACCTTAATTGACAGTAATTTAATTGCATCACAACATACAATAGTATGAAAAAAAATCCATTGTTTGTAGTATTTTTTACTGTTTTCCTTGACCTGCTTGGTTTTGGTATCTTGATTCCCATCCTCCCTATTCTTTTGACAGTCAAAAAATTCGGTCCAATAATTAACCCAAATTATCTTTTGCCGCAAGACTTTGACATCAATACGTCCTATATTCTTTTTGGTTTTCTTTTGGCGGTTTATGCCCTTGGGCAATTCGTGGCAACACCAATCTTAGGTCAATTATCTGACAAATATGGACGCAAACCACTTTTGGCATTCTCGCTCGCTGGAACTTGTATTTCGTATCTTATTTTTGCATACGGAATCTATAGCAAGAACATTCCAATTCTCTTTGCGGCTAGGTTTTTTGATGGACTAACAGGTGGCAACATCTCCGTTGCTCAGGCAGTTGTGGCGGATATTTCCAAACCAGAAAACCGAGCAAAGAACTTTGGAATTATTGGAGCAGCTTTTGGTCTAGGATTCATTCTCGGACCTTACCTGGGCGGTAAACTTTCAGATCCAACAATTGTAAGCTGGTTTGATTCTGCCACACCTTTCTTGTTTGCAGCGCTCCTCGCCTTTCTTAATGTTATATTTGTACTTTCTATCTTGCCAGAAACCAACCAATATATAGACAAACTCAAACCAATAGACTGGTCCAAATCAATTCATAACATAGTTGCCGCAACAAAAATCGAAGGAGTGAGAGTACAGTTATTAACTAACTTTTTGTTTCAAGGAGGTTTTACATTTTTTACAGCGTTTGCAGGGACTTATTTTTATGAAAAATTCGCTTTTACCCAGTCAAACACTGGAGATTTTTATGCATTTATAGGTTTTTGTATTGCATTCACTCAAGCTGTAATTACCCGCAAATTATCAGCCAAATTCCCAGAAAGTTCGATTCTCAAATGGAGCTATTTTGGTTCTGGAATAATGATTTTTGGATTTTTGCTTGCGCCACATTTTACGACTAACTCTAATTGGTTCCTTAACAGCTGGGTTTTGTTTGCCATCGCTCCTTTCTTTTCAATCTTTCAAGGTCTTTCACAAGCTAATTCTCAAGCATTAATCTCAAAATCAGTAACGCCACAAAAGCAAGGTGAAATTCTAGGAATCAATTCATCGGTTCAGGCATTAGCTCAATCCATTCCGTCACTCCTTTCAGGATTCATCGCTGCTAGTTTTGTATCGAGCAATCCGAATGTTAATTTTCCAGCAAGTGCTTATCCGCTTTTGATTTCTTCTCTTACAATAATTGTAGCTGGATTAGTCTTTAATATTTTGTACAAAAACCAATCTTTGACCAAAAAACCAAATTAGAACTAAATTAAATAATGCAGAAATTCAATATTGCCTTTTTTTCCAGCTCTGATTTTTGTATTCCAATCGCCCAAAATATCATGCAAAATAGCGGCCGAACTTTGTTAAAAATATACAGCGATCAAGTTATAGCATTAAAAGTAAAAAATGAATACTCTATAGTATTTCCAGAGCATTTTGACATCGATGATATTCCAGAACTTGATTTGCCAATTGAACTTGTACTAGTTGTGAGTCAACCAGATTCTGTCAACAGAGGTAAACTTACACCTAATCCAATATCCAAATGGGCTCGAGACAATAACTGCAACCTCTTTACACCAAATAGTTTTAATCGATCTCGTAATGAATTAGAAACCAAAATTGATATTGCAATCACTGCATCGTTTGGACAAATTATCTCAGATGACTCACTCGTTTGGTCAAAGAATGGATTCGTCAACTGGCACCCTAGCCTACTCCCACTATATCGCGGCGCTACTCCGATGCAGAGTTCGATCAAAAACGGAGATATTGAATCAGGATTGAGCTGGATTAATATGACTAAAGAGCTGGATGAAGGAGATGTTTTTTTACAGTTTAAAACAAATATAGAAAATGACAACTTCCAAACTTTGAGCCAGCGATTAGGAGAATTAGGAGCTAGAACTTGGGCAATCGCAATAGTTAACAAACTAATTAACAAAAAATTGAAACAAGATTCAAGCAAAGTTTCGTTTTGTGGTAAGTTAACCAAAGATGATCGAATAGTTAATCCAACGGACCAGACTGCCAAACAGATTTTTGACCAATACAAGGCTTTTAATTCATTCCCTGGAACTAGTTTTGTAGATGAGTATTTTGCAGGTGAGGTCAAGATTGTAGAGTGTTTTTTGCCTATTGCTAACCCAACTGACATCCAGAGCGAGTCGAAGAATCAATCAACCGACAATAACGAAGCATCGAGCGAAAAATACCTTTTTTTAAGGGGTGAAACCGAAGGTTTCGGGGTTGTCTTAACAACAACTAAATTCCACGATTGGTTAG
>JAYTWQ010000098.1:0-2891 GCA_043743355.1 bacterium
TATCAGTAATTATACCACCAGTTTTCAATTTTTGCAAATTCTATATCAACTTTGACAACTGGGTGATTCTAATACTTAATTAAGTAGCGACAAAATTGATTTTGACAAATACGAAATATTATATTCTATATATCTAAATTTTTATGATTAACCACTCTGCTCTTATTAACCACAGCTTCACAAGGACATTTATTGTACAATATACTTTTCACATTAAGAATATTGGATTTGTATTTTTGTCTTGATTGCTCGTTCTCTAAATCCTGAAACAAGTCCAGGATGACAATCGGTAATTTCTAAACCGAAATTTAAAATAGATTGAGTATAACTTGAGTCTCGGTTGTGGAGGAGATCTGATCAAGTCAAGAATGATAGTAGCAGTTTGTCTTCTTAATTTCTACACGCTCGTCATCCTCAACTTGACTGGGGATCGCAAAATAAGTGCGTTATTGTTTTTTTAATTTAGACATTTTAATCGGATTCTAATATAATTAGCATAAGTCAATTTCAAGCATATTAATATTTTAACACACAATTATGACCCTATTTTTAACAGTTATTAGCATCATCCTCGCTGGACTTAGTTTTGTCCTCGGGTTTTTGTTATTCAAAAACAAAGCTAATATCTTCAGCCAATCAGATTTTGACTCCAAATTAGCAGACAACATCAACAAAGCAATTACAGAAAAAGACATCGAATTCAGTAAGCAAAAAAAAGACTTTGAATCCAATTTAAACTCAAAATCAGAACTAGAAATCGAAAAAGTAAAGCTCTCTATGAGCCAAAAACTTCAGGATGAAGAGCGAAAATTCAATGAACAGAGTCTCACAATCCAGAGCGAAATCAACAGAAAACAAAACGATATTGACCACCAAAAACAAGTTCTCGAAGACGAAAAATACAAGCTTGATGAAAACAAGAAAAATATAATTGCAGCAAAAGAGCTTTTGGAATCCAAAAATAAGGAAATAATCAGTCGTGAAAAAGAAATTCAAGGATTGCTCGATGCCAAACTAGAAGAAATCTCAGGACTTTCCAAAGAGGAGGCAAAGAAAACAATAATTGACAAAACTCGTGAGGACGTAGGTAATGATATGATTCATCTCCAATCCAAAATGCTGGAAAATGCAGAGGAAGAAGTCAACCAAAAAGCAAGGGAGATTGTGTCACTCGCAATTCAACGATGTAGTTCTGAGGTAACCAACGAACTTACAATCACGGTAATCAAGCTAAGCTCAGATGACGAAAAAGGCAAATTAATTGGTCGAGGCGGCAGAAATATCCAATGGATCGAAAAAACCTTAGGCGTTGAATTAATTATTGACGATACTCCAGATGTTGTAACCATCTCAGGGTTCTCTGGAATCAGGCGTAACATCGCCAAGAAAACTGTTGAAAAACTACTTTTGGATGGTCGGATTCATCCAGCTTCAATTGAAGAAATGTACGAAAAAGCCAAAGGTGAAATTAACGAAGAAATTAATCAAGCTGGCGAAGATCTGGTTAACGAACTTGGAATCTATGACTTCCCACCAAAGTTAGTAAGGCTTTTGGGTAGATTGAAGTTTCGTAATAGTTATGGTCAGAACATGCTCAAACACAGTCTTGAAATGGCAAAACTTGCTGGACTTTTGGCTGATGAACTCAACACTACATTCCCAACTAGGACCCCAATTGATAGAATGATCTGTGTCAAAGGTGCACTGTTACACGACATTGGTAAAGCTGTGGATGAAGAAATGGTTCCAAAAGGCAATCACATCGAACTCGGAGAAAAAATCTGTGATATGTTTGGACTAGACTGGAGAATCAAAAAATGTATTAGCTCGCATCATTTGACTGGCGGAGATATGCAGAGTTATCACGACGAAGAACACGGATTCTGTATCGAGGCATGTGTGGTCGATGCTTGTGACAATATCTCAGGTTCCAGACCAGGAGCTCGAAAAGAAACTATGGAAGCATATTTCCAGAGAATGGAATCACTAGAGGGAATCGCCAATAACACTAAAGGCGTATCTAAATCATTCATAATGAAAGGTGGAAAAGTATTGTGGGTATTCTTTGATGCTGAGAATATTACACTTGCTCAGATGCAAGAGGCAACTCGACAAATTACTACGACAATTACAGACAATGTCAAAGCACCATACAAAATTGAAGTGACTGGATTCCTTGAGAATCGTATTGTTGCATATGCTGGGTAGGTATTAAGATTACCACCGTCAAAACTACGTTTTGCCACCTCCTAGATAGGAGGAATTTTAATTTTATTGTAAAAGTTGATGTTGGTTTGAGTATAAGACAAAAGATAAAAAACAATATTAGTATAAAACAATTGGTTTCTGTGGTGCAGCTAATCGCAAAAAATATTTTTTTAAGCAATTATGATAAATATCTGTTAAAAAAATACAAAAATCTAAAACAAAAATAACCTTATATCTTGTGGTGTAAAAATTGGGTTGCTGATTCCCAAATATATCATATCAAATAAAATTTCTTTTGTGTAAATCGTAATAATTGTATTAGTCACATAACTCAAAATAAAACCAATTAAAGTTGAAATTGAAACTAGAATCAAAACTTTGGTTGCTTTAAAAAAAATCAAAGTATAATTTCTCATTCCAAGTATTTTTAATAGTTTATATTTAGTTTTATTTTCACCTAACACATTATTTATAGTAGAAAAGACAACAAAAATTAGAGTAAGTCCAAATATTACAATTACAATATATAGTAATAAAATATTATTATAAAAATTGTGATAAACGTCTTTTGCAGGTGTTTTGTATATAGAAACCATTTGATATCTAATTCTTTGTTAATTTTCTGATCTGTAGCCTGATTGTACATAGCTGGATTTTAGCTTCAGCTGTTTCTAAGCTTCTTT
>JAYTWQ010000099.1:0-7889 GCA_043743355.1 bacterium
GGTTCTTTAGTCCTCAGAGCTGCAACTGGAGGTGCTAACTTTGGAATACAAAACTCTGAAACAAATCCCAATCAACCAAATGGAGCAATTAGAATGGGATTCGTTGGAGGAACTGGAATTAGTTCGTCTGATATTCCAGAAGACTCGACTGCTTTAAGTATAATTTATGGAGCTCAAAGTAAAATAGGTATAAATACCTCAATTCCAAAGTCTGCTTTGCATGTAGTTGGTATTTTAGAATATCCTAATAATTCTGCTGCTATTTCTGCTGGATTAAGTCCTGGAGCTTTTTATCGTACTGGAGAAGTCTTGAAGATTGTTTATTAATATGACTACACAACACACCAAACTCGGCGAGGTTCCGTCAACCTCAATCTGAGTCAACGATATTTTTAGTTTTAATCTATCCTGAACAAGTTTATTTGTTTGGAGTTCTGTTGATTTTTTTGATATAATATTGATTCAACTTGTTTTTACAAAAGTGATTTAACAATTTGAAATTTGATAATACAAATGTTTTGAACTTAACAATTATTCTTGCGTTTGTAAATAATTTAAAATAGACTTTTTTTAAAGTTTGACAACTCTTCTGTTTTTACCAAATATAATAGCCGGGTATGTATTTAGAAGGCATCTTTAACTCCAAAATATATTGATTACATAATATTAAATAATGTTACAAAAGATTCAAAAATTTCATACACATTCGGTTGCCTAACTTTACTATTCACTCTTCTAAATTAACATTATTCGTTCATGTACTATTTGCCTAAAGTATTTAGTGATTTTAGTAATGTTTAATTAATTATAGTAAGAGACCAAAACAGAATCTCGTTTTAATAATAACAGAAACTTTGTTTATTTTTATGAAAAGATTCAACATTCAAAAACATTTATAATACAAATCAAATAATATGTCCACACAACAACACTCCAAACTCGGCGAAGTCTCGTCAACTGCAATTTGTGCCAACGACATTCTCAGTTCTGTCTTATATGTATCTGGTCTTGTAATTCCTGTAGCCGGAGTTTTTGCACCTGTCGTAATGCTATTCGTTGGTCTGATTCTATACCTATACAAAGGAGTATATCGTGAAGTTGTTGAGGCTATGCCTGTTAATGGAGGTTGTTATAATGCGTTACTTAATGCAACGAGTAAGAATTGGGCTGCGCTTGCTGGAGTTCTCACAATTCTATCGTACGCTGCAACAGCTGTCATTAGTGCCAAATCTGGTGTGGATTATCTTTTTTCTCTTGACGTGTTGAGTTCTAGAGTTGAAAGCTTTGGACTAGACAATGTTATACTTGTTGGAACTGTAATCGTTCTTACATTTTTTGCGTTACTGGTAATTTCTGGTGTCAAAGATTCTGCTAAGGTTGCAATTGGAATTTTTAGTTTTCATGTAATCACGCTCGTCTCTTTGATTGGGTTTTGTGTGATTTATCTATTTAGGAATCCAGGAGTGAACAACTTTGTACATAATATTAATCACACCGAAGATATAGTCAAAAACATTGCGGCAATTAGTCACCAAGGTCCAGTTTTGAGTTTTGCACTTTTATTATTCTTAGGACTTGGAACCAGTCTTTTGGGAGTTTCTGGCTTTGAATCGTCTGCCAACTTTGTGGAGGAACAAGAGCGTGGTGTGTTTGCCAAAACTCTTCGCAATATGATGCTTGGTGTCACTATTTTTAATCCATCTGTTGCCCTATTATTTCTGTTTATTTTTCCTATTGAAACAATCCATGAAAATGCTTCATATATTCTATCAGTAGCTGCCGAAAAAGTTGGAGGTCCTGTTCTTCAATATGTATTAGTTATCGATGCTTTTTTGGTACTTTGCGGCGCTGTATTGACTGCCTTTGTTGGAATCTGTGGATTAGTCAATCGTATGTCTTTAGACGGCTGCATTCCTAAAACTCTGTCAGTTATGAACTCCAAAGAATCTTTTCCAAAAATCATATGGGGATTCTTAATTCTATGTGTCTCAATATTAGTCGTATCAAAGGGTGATATCCCTACCCTTGGCGGAATCTATGCAATTAGCTTTTTGTCCGTCATGAGTATGTTCGCACTTGCCAACCTAATTCTCAAAGTAACCAGACCGAACCTCAAACGACCATTTCGAACCAGGACTATTCTTGCATTCTTTGCTCTTGTTAGTACGACTATTGGACTAATAGCTAATATGGTAGCAAGAGACGGAAAACTTGGAGATTTTGAAAATGTTGGATATTTTTTGCAATACTTTATTCCTATTTATTTCTTTGTGAGTTGCTTCGTGTATCGTGATTATTTAGTTGGATATTTTGTAAAACGATTTAGTTTCAAATGGCTTCAAAATATTTGGAATGTAATTTCTAAAGAAAAATATGTAGCATTCGTACACGATCCAAAAAATCTTTATTCTATTTTGAAGTATATTGACATTAACGAATCTGGTAAAAATGTAATAATTGTAAATTGTAATGACAAAGACGACCCAGAAAATGATGAATTTTCAGAACAGTTTTCAAAAATCATACCAGCTCTCAAGCAGGCTGGCGTATTTTATCCAAATCTTGATTTTTCACTTCATTTTGAAGATGGTAAATTCGGACCTGAAATGGTTGATACAGTTGCAAAAAAATTAATGATCCCAAAAAACAACATATTTATTGGCTCAATTCACGATCACCACAATTTTGATTACAATCAATTAGGTGGAGTCAGAATTGTAATGGCATAAAGATTGAAACTTGACTTGTTCTAAGTTGATAAGCGGGTTATTCGCCGCAGCTAAATTTTTTGTAATCAAACTTATTTTTGACACCTATCAATAATCGGAAATACAAATAAGTTGGAATAAGTACTACAGGATAATAAAAAGGTCTGTCCAAATGAATACCAAAGATATCGTAAGGAATGGAAATCATATAGGAATAATTAGCATAACCAAAATAGTTCTTGATAACTAAACTAAAAGGTAACGCAAAAAGCATTAAATACAGCAAAAGAAAAGCATAAGCTTGATTCAAATCTCGAACAGTCAACTGAAAGTTGTAATTAAAGCTAACAATCAAAACAAAAACCAAAGTAATTAGATGAGGGAGCCAAAATATCCAAAAATATGGATGGTTGTAGTCGTCATGCAAGTCAGGCAAAAGAAATGCGAGCGTCATCGCCGTTGAACCCAGAAAATATACTGTACTATAAAAAAACTGCTTTTTGGTTAATAAGAACAATGCCAGATTGACCATTACAATTCCACAAATCTGAAAAATTGGCAAGTCATAACCAGGATGGAAACCATTGATATAGTAATAGTACAAAAAATGAAGAATGTAGAAAGAAAATATAAAGACGAAAGCAAATATCTCTACAAACCTTGGTATAGCAAACTTGAATCTGGAGATTAACCAAACCAAAAAAAAAGCAATTGTAAGAATTGTAATGTGTGAAATAGAAAAAAGCTGGAACATATTTTGATTTTGATTATCAACAATATGGATAGATCATACTAGATAATATATCATCAGGAGTGCAAATAGTCAAGAATGAGTTATACACGTTCCGTTTACAATCACTTGGAATAGTTGCAAAGGTTACCACCGTCAAAACTTCGTTTTGCCACCTCCTAGTTAGGAGGAACTTTTTATGTTAAAAATAGGTATTGTTAGTGGAATGAATATAACTCCCTTAGTAAAGAAGGTATCGAGTTCAAATTTGAATTTATGCTGCAAATATTCAAAAATTTTGATTGACAAATCAATGCTCGTCATCCTCAGCTTGACTGGGGGTCCAAAAATTGCAAAGACATTGTTTTATTTAGAATCCGATTCTCTAAGTGTATATAGTATAATAAGACTAAAGTTTGACATTGTTAAAAAACATAAGATATGATAAAAAGGTAAAATATAATATTATACCCAATCTCTAATCAACTTTTACATCAAAATTAAAATTCTCCCTATCTAGGGAGTGGCAAAACAAAGTTTTGACGAGGGTAACCTTAATTATGTCAAAGTTGGTACTGTTCCGATTATAATACGATCGAAACTCAATATTATACTATCAAACTACTACCGCAACTATTGCAAATCACGATTCTCACAATCCATTTAGCTATTCAAAGTCAAGCGGTTAATTGCATACAAAATTGGAGGAGATTGAAGAATATTACAAGGAGACTTTGCTGTCTTTATGAAAAAAGTCAAAAACACCAAATAAATTATTATTCTAAAGTATGAAACTCAATTTTGAAGCCAATCTGGAACACCAAATCAAGGCAATCCAAAGTGTAATCGACCTGTTGGATGGACAAACCAAAAATATTGCAAACTCAACCATTCAATTCAAGGTCAAAGGAAACTCAATTAATCTGAGCGAACAAGAAATCCAAGATAATCTCAAGAAGGTTATTGCTAGCAATGGTTTGAGTGTGGACAAATGCAAGGTTGAAACTGGAATTGATTTTTGTATTGAAGCCGAAACTGGAACTGGTAAAACATATATTTATCTGAGAACAATTATTGAATTATTCCACACTTATGGACTCAACAAGTTCCTGATTATAGTGCCAAGTATTGCCGTCAAAGAAGGAGTTCTCAAGACCCTGGAAAGTACCAAAAAACACTTTAGGGATCTGTATAATACCAACTATGATTATTATGAATATTCAAGTAAAAAATTGAACAGAATCAAGCAATTTGTGGACAGCCCAAACCTACAAATCATGATCATGACACTCCAGTCGTTCAATCACGATGATCGGATCATGAACCAATCCAGCCGCGATGACAACATTGACGGATTGTCGTATATGGACGCAATTGCACAGACTAATCCAATTATCATTATGGATGAACCTCAAGAAGGAATGGACTCTGACAATTCTATCGAAAAAATCTCACGCTTCCAGCCAGCTTTCAAACTTCGATACTCTGCAACTCACAAAGTCCTCAAGAATTTGATCTATAGACTAACACCATCTGACGCCTACAAGCTGAACTTAGTCAAAAAAGTGGAGGTACTATCCGTGAGTGAAAAAAATACCGAAAGCAACCTATTTCTCCATCTTATCGAGGCAAGTTTTGTGGTTGGTAAAATTACTGCCAAAATCGAAGTTCAGGTCGCCAACAGCGAAGGAGTTGCCAAAATTAAAATTATTACGGTCAAAGAAAAAGATGATCTATATTCCAAAACCAACAATATTGCGTATCAAGGATTGATAGTTGAAAAAATCTACAAATCAATGATGGACCCAACTCCCAAGATCCAATTCAAAAACGGATTAGAAATCAAACAAGGTAAATCAGAAAAAAACCTTGAACCAATTTTTAGACAGCAGATCAAATGGACAATCTTTAAGCATTACGAAAAAAAAGCCAAACTTGCAGAATTAAATGTCAAACCTTTGTCCTTAGTTTTCATCGACCGAGTTGCTAATTATCGAGATGACAATGGAATTATCAAGAGGATATTTGAAGAAGAAATCAAACTATTTTTGAGTTATAAGGAAGGCAAAGAGCCAACTCAGGACTTTGTCACCAGTATTCAAGGGTCATACTTTGCCAAGAATTCCAAGGGGGAGGAAACCGATCTCACCAAATCTATTCTCAATGATAAAGCGATGTTTGACACCATCCTCAAAGATAAAGAAAAACTACTGAGCTTTGAGTGTCCGATGGAGTTCATATTCACTCACACTGCCCTAGGAGTAGGTTGGGATAACCCTAATATCTTTACAATTGCGACTCTCAACGAAACAGTATCTGAAATCAAAAAACGCCAAGAAATAGGTCGTGGCTTGCGAATCTGCGTCAACCAAGACGGCAAACGAGTTTATGATGACATTGATACCCAAACCGGGTTTGAAACGAATCTCTTGACAGTTGTACCCAACCAAAGCTACGAGAGTTTTGTGGGTGGTTATCAGAATGAACTAGACGAGCAATATGGACATGGAAACGAAAAAGTCACAATTGTAGATGCCAAAAAGCCTGAAGTGATTATCAAACGAAACCAAAAGTCATTTGAAAGTAAGGACTTCCAGCATCTTTGGTCCAAAATATCCAAGATTAGTGATTATCGGGTGAGTCTCAACGACGACCAAGTGGTCAAGCTTTGCATTATAGAACTCAACAAAATCCAGACTAGCAATTATGTAATCCAAGTCAGCCTCAACAGAATCAAAGGACTAGAAGGTGTGATAGAAAGTGAAGAACTGGGTTCGGACCAAATCCAAACCAAAATTCAAGATTATCCACTAACAGATGTAATCCAAGCATTGAGTAACCAAAGTAAGCTCTCAATTCCCAATAGTGTCCGAATCGTGATGGGAATACAAGACAAAAGTCAAATCTCCCGCAACCCTGCCAGCTGGATATCCCAAGCTGCCAAACAAATCAAAAATATTCTACTCTCAGAAATGGTGCGTGGCGTGACTTATATCACAACTGATGAACAACCAAATTCTAATATATTCCTTGACAGTTATACAACCAAAGGTGATACCCAAGCAATCCAAAATGGACTATATGACAAAATTATCTATGATTCTATCGTCGAACAAAAATTTGCTTTGGATGCTGACAGCGACAATAACGCTAGTCTTATTATCAAATTACCCAAATCCTACAAGATCAAAACCCCTGTTGGCAACTATGAACCCGACTGGGCAATAGTTATGTCCAAGAATAGCATGGAGGGCAACCAAGCCAAGTTTTACTTTGTGATTGAGACCAAAGGAACTAATGATATAAATGACCTAAAGGCAATCACCGAACACGAAAAACTCAAGATAGAATGTGCAATCAAACACTTCCAAGCAATAGGTTTTGAGACAATGGATTCACGATATTTGGCACCAATCAAAGACTACCAAAGCGTCAAAAATCAATCCGAGAATTTGCCAGCCATCGCAAATAATTAATTTTTATCAATCCATTAAAACCATAATCTTATGAACCAAAACTCACTCACAATATTCGAAAACTACCCAATCCGAAGAATATTTGATAAAGAATCACAACAGTGGTTTTTTTCTGTTGTAGATATTGTATCTGTCCTTACTGAAAGCCCTAACTCAACAGATTATCTCAAAAAGATGAGAAAGCGAGATTTTGAACTCAATTCCTACATAGGGACAAATTGTCCCCAGATACAAATGAAGACTAAAACAAACAAAAACAGAAAAACATTAGCCGCTAATATGCAAAGTATTTTGAGAATTGTTCAATCTATTCCTAGTTCTAAAGCTGAGTCAATCAAATTATGGTTGGCTAAGGTTGGTACTGAAAGAATACAAGAAATTGCAGACCCAGAACAATCACTTAATAGAGCTCGGGGAAACTGGAGAGATCATGGAAGAAGTGAAAAATGGATACAACAACGAATGATGGGTCAAGAAACCAGAAACAAACTGACTGACTATTGGTCTCAAAACGAAGTTGCAAATGATGATTACAAAATACTTACTGGAATCATCCACAAAGAATGGTCTGGAGTATCTGTCGGAAAGCACAAAGAAATAAAAGGTCTAAAATCTCAAAACCTAAGAGATCACATGACAGAAGCAGAATTACTGTTTACTGCATTGGCAGAAATGTCAACAAGGCAAATTGCTGAATCAGTAGAAGCCAAAGGGCTAGAGCAAAACAAAAGCACAGCCAAAAAAGGTGGCTCTATTGCCAAGCATGCCAAGCTAGAACTCGAAGCCAAAACAGGCAAAAAAGTAGTTTCGGATAGCAATTTTCTACCACCAAAAAACAACCCAAAATCTCTCAAATAGTTTAAACAACCCCCTTATCATGTCTACAATATCAACAACCCAAACCAACAGCTCAGACGCTCAATCCCCTTTTGAGAATATCAAACATACGGATGAAAACCAATCTGAATTTTGGTA
>JAYTWQ010000100.1:0-2347 GCA_043743355.1 bacterium
TTGCATTTTTGTCTTGATTACTCGTTCTCTAGATCCTGAAACAAGTTCAGGATGACAATCGGTGATTTCTAATCCAAAATTTAAAATAGATTGAGTATATGATTGCGAATTTAAACTTATATTTAAAAAAGTTTATGTTTAGAATTAGTAGGGATTCAGTTTCACGAGCTGGGGGATTCTGAAACAATTTCAAAATGACAGTCGAGGGAGGGTCATGAAAGTATAACATTTTTTGTTCTTTTTGCTATAAATGACCTTAAACAAGTCAAAATAATTTTCGGTCAAAAGTTTATCAATTTAATATGTTCAAAGCTGCTAATCTATTTCTTAGTTTTCTAATCTTTTTGACAGGGATTAATTGTTTTTTGTCTTTGCGGGTTGTGAATAGTAATGAGGTTTTTGAAGACCAAGTTAAGCTCAGAATCATCAAAAAAGAAAATAGTAAGTTTGGTAATCAATATCTTGTTTGGACCAATCAAGGACCATTTTATCTAGAATCCAAATTCTACTACGATGTTGGCAAAGAATATTTGATTAAGGGTCAAGTTCAAGAGTATAAGGCTGAAAATGAACTGAAAGCCGGGCAAACTTTTGATCGAAGTGCTTATTATCTAAGTTCTGGAATGGTTGGAAACATAACTAAAGACACAATTATACGAAGTCAAAAATCTTGTGATTGGATCTGCAGTACGTTAGTTCAAAATGACAAATTCAAAAAATATCTTGTAGGAGTGTACAACAAACAAATCTGCGGTACCTTACAATTCGTGTCAGAATGGTTCAGTTCCGATTGCCAAAAATCACTTGCCTGGAGCCTTGGATTAACAATTGGAGTAGGGGATTATTTTGATGCTAAAGACAAGCAGGCAGTCAAAAATCTTGGTTTGACACATCTAATCGTGGTTTCGGGTTCACAAGTTGGTTTAGTTTTTGCATTTTTTGAGTTCGCTGCAATCAAGTTCAGGATTAGACGCAAGTGGAGATTTTGGCTTTGTAGTTTGGGAATTTTATTTCTCATTATAATTGTCGGTCCACAAGCTCCTGTTTTGCGTTCTAGTATTAGTATTTTGATTTCGACAATCGCTCTGGTGTTTTTTGGTAGGCGGCTTCACCCGATTCGAGCTTTGATTTATTCTGCAATTGTACTTCTGGCTTTCAACCCTTTCTTTATTATTTCATATTCGTTTTGGCTTTCGTTCTCGGCAACTTTTGGTTTAATAACGGTGACTAATACTCTTGATCTAGCAGAAACCACTTGGCTCAAAGGCTACAAAGAATTGTTTTTTTCGACGATTGGGACTTTTCTTTTTACGCTTCCGCTGATTGTCAATCTGTCTGGTGGTGTCTCGCCTATTGCCATTGTATCAAATTTGATTCTGCTTCCTGTCATTCCGTTTTTGACTTTTACCAATCTTTTTGCGTTTATACCAATTGTAGGAGAAGTATCGACTTTCCTTGCAACTATTGCCCAGAATTTGCTTAATATTTTAATTAATGATTTTGGTTCTCAAGTCGGCATTTGGAATTTGTCAAAATTTGGTCTGGTTGAAATAAGCATTTACTGGTTAGTTTTGACTTTTGCAATTCTAGGTTTTCGAGAGTACAATAGGTTTTGGAAAAGGTTTGACAGATGAAATAAACTGTGATATAATGTGGTTATGTTAAAGTTAAAATTACCTGAAATAAGAGATGAAATAATTGAATTAGCTCCTCAGTCTAAAATTATCGAATCGATAAGATTCGTGGATCAGAATAGAGTAGCTTTAGATGTAGTCTCTAAACTTAGGAGTGAACGGGCTCAAATATATTTTAGGAAAAGATTAATTGATGTTGCGTTGCCGCTAACATTTTTTGGAGCAGCTTTAATATTTACCATTTCCAAAACAAATAAATTTGAAAATGCTTTGTGTATTTTACCAGTTAACGGAATATTACAAACTTTGGTGATAAAAAAAACACTTGAGGATCATTTAAAAAGTTCAGCTAAAGATATAGCTCATGAATTTCTTGCAACAATAAAAGATGACAACCAAAAAATTAGTAGTATTTGTTCAAAATGTATTTTTTATTCAGAAGAAAATTCAAATCATGGGGTTAAATACATGCAGTGTGCTGTCCAGCCCTATTTAGTAAACACTCCAGAAGCAATAGACTGCATCGATCGTGAATAAAAAGCATACAAGAATCTTAAAAAGCACTTATACTTCAAATATTCAAAATTTCTGATTATACTTTTCACACTTAGAACATCGGATTTGCATTTTTGTCTTGATTACTCGTTCTCTAGATCCTGAAACAAGTTCAGGATGACAATCGGCGATTTCTAATCCGAAATTTAAAATAGATT
>JAYTWQ010000101.1:0-5489 GCA_043743355.1 bacterium
AGTCCACCAATTGCCAGACTTTTGATTCGTTCTACAATCTGCCCATTAATCTTGCCAGATTCCTCTAGCGGATTCATTAGTTGGATTCCATATCCTACGAGCGATGCAATTGAGATTAGAACTGCCAACGTTATTACCAGATTAATTACGCTCTTGAGACAGTCTTGTATGATCTTGTTCCCATTTTTTGAAGTTATATCTTTTTGAGTGTTGTCCACTACGCATGCTTTGAGTGAGCCGATTGATGGTCCGTCGGATTTGGTGGAGGTTGGTGCGGTTGAAGGTTTTGGTGCGGTTGCAGTTCCTGTCGCTGATGGTGTAGTTGTTGGAGTTTCAAATGGATCTACAGCATTAATAATTAAATTTTGTCCAACAAATGAAAGACCTATTATGAAAGTTAAAATTATTAAGGTAAAATATTTTATAATTAATTTAATCACTTTGTTTTTTTGTTACAATTTTATTTTATCATAAAAAATAGTTTATAGCAAGTCACGTTTTTTTGGGGATAAAATGTTGACATAGAATAGGTTTTGGACGATTAAGGAATCCAATCATTATACATTTTATTTTGGGAGTTGTTTCATTTTGGATACGAAGAGATCTCTAAACAAATTCAGAATTTTCAAATTCGAAAACGATGGGAGATAATTTGACAATTTGCTTTAATTATGACAAAATTACTTTACTATGCAACAAACTACTTTTCAAGTAAAACTATCTACCAAAAATCAAGTAACCTTTCCTGTTTCTTTGCTCAAAAAAATGGGTTGGTATTCTGGTCAAGTTTTTAATGTCTCTACAACAGGCAAAACTATCAGTATTCAGACAACCGACGATGTTCTGTCAGATATTAATGATATTGTATCCAAATATATACTTCCAGATGTATCCGTAGAAAAAGCGATCCGATATACAAAAGAAAATAACCAAAGAGAAAGATTCGGATATGAAAACTAGCTATTTTGATATGAATTATCTTTTGCGGTTGATACTCAATGACAATTCAGAACAGTGTCTAATAGTTAAGAACTTATTAATTCAGTCCAAACACCTCAATCAAAAAATATTTGTTTCTACTCTTACGATTTGCGAAACTGAATGGGTTTTGAGAAGTTTTTACAAATTTGAAAAGGCTGATATAGTCGAAATCTTGGTCAAAATTCTTTCTTTGGGAGAAATTCAATTTGAGAACTTTGAGTGTCTGGAAATGACGATAAATAACATGAAAAACAATAATCTCGGATTTGAAGATAACTATCATATAGCTTATTCGATAAAGCACGATATGGAATTCCAATCCTTTGACGAGAAGGCATGCTCTCAATATGAGAAAATTTTGATTGGCTTGGTTTAGAGTTATATCCATTACGCCTACAATTGCTTGTAATAGTTACAAAGGTTACCACCGTCAAAACTACGTTTCGCCACCTCCTAGATAGGAGGAACTTTTTAAATACAAGATTGGAATTGTTGCAGGGGTGGGAATACACTCATTATTTGGTCAAAAAGCTGGCTCCGCCGCTGGTGATACTGATTCCGTGAGGCATCGATTCGCCGTAGCTGGCAGACGTGATTTGGACGTATTGGACTTTGTCCTGGAATTCTTTGAGGGTTTTGCCTCCGACGTTGTAGCAGCTAGACCGAACGCCACCTTGAATCTGATAAATAAAATCGTCGACTCCTCCTTTGAACTGTACCAAGCCTTCAACGCCCTCTGCAACTAATTTTCGCTCGCCTGCATCGTTATTCTGTCCGTATCTTACAGCTCCACCTTTTTGCATTGCTCGAACTGATCCCATTCCGCGATAAATTTTGAATTTGATGCCGTTGACCTCAACCACATCTCCAGGACATTCATCGAATCCAGCTAATAACGAACCGAGCATAACTGCATCCGCTCCGAATGCAATCGCCTTTGCGATATCTCCAATTTGTTTGATTCCACCATCTCCAATAACTTTTACATCTTTGCCTGATTCAATTACCGCTCTTTTTGCCTCACTAATTGCCGTCAATTGTGGTACGCCAACGCCAGTTACAATTCTTGTTGTGCAGATACTTCCTGGTCCCATCCCAACCCTCAGAATGTCAGCTCCAGCGTCAATTAAAGCTGTTGCTCCATCGAACGAAGTAATATTGCCTGCCATGACTGGAATTGCGGTTTGGGTCTTGATATATTTGAGTGCGTCAATTATAGATTTGGAAAATCCGTTGCCTGAATCAATAACAATCAAGTCAACTTCACTTTCAACAATTATCTTTACTCTTTCCTCTAGATCTGAACCAGCTCCAACTGCGGCTCCTACAACCAGCCGCCCTTTGTTATCTAATGCAGGAGTTGATCCTGTTGGCGTGAATTCTTTGACCATTTTGATTTTTTCGGCTTGCTCTGCTGGAGTCAGTGACCGATGGAGAATTCCAATTCCGCCATTATTTGCCATTGCTGTTGCCATTGCAGATTCTGTGACAGTGTCCATTGGAGACGAAATGATTGGAATATTGAGTTTGAGACTTGGATGCAATTGTACCGAAAGATCAACTACCGATCGATGAAAGTCTGTGTAACTTGGAAGTAACAAAACATCGTCAAATGTGAGCCCGATTAATCCGCTGTTTTTGGTGTTGAGATATGAAGACATAAAATGCGATATAAAAAATAAATCTAAAAAAGATTGTGTTTGGTTTGATTAGCTGAGACTTGCATTGTTGCAACTGTTAGTGGCGTGTGCTACTGTAACTAAAATCTAGCAAAGTTTGGGTTGATTGTCAAAATCAAAATATCGAAGCTAGACCTAAAATTGTAGTACAAATTATTGAAACAACTAGAAACCCAATTCCAAACACAAAAATCAAAAATGGAGTAAGTGCAAATTTCTTTCTTTTGACGCTCAAAAATATTGTAGTAATTAATCCACCAACGATACTGAGTATTGATAAACCAAATAATAAACTAAATAGAAACCGCATAAAATTAACGGCGAATCTTAGTGTAGAAGTCTGCTGATTTGAGCCAGTCTGCAAATAGTTAAGGTCATTTGAAATTACATTATCAGTAATTGGACAATCTCCTCTACCACAAATTGAGGATCTTTCGGAGTTATTAGTTGTTGTATTAGTTTCAGACATCGAGGTGCTATATGTTCCATTTTTTTTGTATTTTGGCATTTGGCACTGTTCTAGGTCGCACAACGAACTAACTTGATAATCATCTATTTGAATTGGATCTGGTTCATTTGCTTGTATAACGACTGAACTTAAGATTGAAGCAATAAACAAAAATACCGCTCCGATTGAAATAATTTTTTTAAACATTAACTAATTATTCCATAGGCTTTGGGATTTGTAAAATTGTGTTTAATTGTTCAGTGAGCAGTTGAATTTTCTATTTTATCTTAAACAGGGCTATAGATCTGTCAGGAGCGATGAACAATAGTTTATTTTGTTTTATAATGCTCACAATGGCGATACGGGGTCACCGAAAAAAAATAATTTTCCTAAACTTAGATCATGTCGAAATTCCCCAGCTTCACTGTCATTCTGAACTTGTCGTACCGAAGCTAAACAAATCAAGTTTGTTTGCAACTCAGTACTTTTCAGAATCTCGCAGCTGTTTATGACAAAATGTTATTAGAACTTAGAAAAGAACTTGATGCACTAAAACAGAAAATGTAATTTTTAAAAATTCTAAACTTATCTACAAAATCTGCGGTGAAAGATGCTTTCCTTTTTTCTAGCTTGGGGATTCTTCGCTATGCTCAGAATGACAGTTGAGCTGGAGATTTTGAAAAGTTTAAAGTTGTGAAAATACTTTCTTTTTTTGGATCGAGCTGGGGGATTCTGAAACGAGTTCATAATGACAGTGGTGGAAGATTCTGATTATTGGATATGATATGTTCCGTTCCAAAAAAAGAAATCCCCCAAATCGTTTTGATTTGACCCTTTTGACAAGGGGTGGCTTGAGCTTGTAGTATAATTTTTAAAAAACCTGCGTTGTATTAAAAAATTACTTAATTCTTCCTTTACAAAAAAGCTTAGTTTTGGTTTGATTCACAATATGTTCTATATCACAACCTCCAAACCTTATGCCAATGCCGAATTCCATCTCGGACATGCGATGGATATGGTTTATGCAGATTGTCTCAAGCGATTCTTTAGTCGTTTACCAGATAATTCTATAACAATATGGGACTGCGGGACTGATGAACATGGTCTGAAGATTCAAGAAACTGCCCAGAAAGCTGGAGTTGATACACAACAATTCGTAGATGAAAAGCATGAACTTTATAAAGATTTGGTTGAAAGATTGGAATTAATGCCAGACATTATTGACCGTTCCACAGCTCCGCATCACAAATGGTTCGTGAATTTGGTGTGGCAAAAATTGGAGTCCAAAAATTTGATTTACAAAAAAGATTATCATGGTTTGTATTGCCAGGGTTGCGAAGATTTTTATGCTCAGAGTCAATTGACTGAGGACGGCAAATGTCCAATTCACCCCAATCTGGAGATACAAGAAGTCAACGAAAACAACTATTTTTTCAAGCTCTCAGCATTCAAAGATTCGCTCAATGTATTTTTGGATAATACTTTCGTGCCTGACAAAAAAATCGTGAACGAAATGAAAAACATTGTGGCAGAGCTCAAAGACATCTCAATTTCAAGACCAAAGGAAAGATTGCAATGGGGAATAAACGTTGATTCGGATGACTCGCAGGTTATGTATGTTTGGTTCGAAGCCCTCTTTACATATTTGTCTAGCCTTCCAGATATTGATCTCTATAACAGATACCAGGCGACAAGCGATGAAGCAGAGCGAAAGAATATTGTAGCTGCAGTCTGGAAATATTTGGAAGAAAAATTGCCTGTAGATCTACAAATAATTGGTGTTGATAACTCCAAATTCCATCTCATAATCTGGCCCGCACTTTTGACAGCCCTTGATTTGCCTTTGCCCCAAAAGTCTCTAATTCATGGAATGATTACAGATTCTGAAGGTCGCAAATTCGCCAAATCACTTGGGAATGGGATTTTACTTTCTGATTTTGTGGAGCAATTCGGGGTCGAAGGTGTCAAATTTTTCGTTTTACATGACTGTAATTCTATTGGAGATACACCTTATTCCATCGAGAGATTCGTTGATAGTTACAATGCTAATTTGGCTAACAATCTAGGGAATCTGATGATGCGAGTGACAACTCTGGTCGAAAAACATCTTGGCGGAATGATCGACGAAGATTGTGTAGATGACCAAATCAAGTTCGAAGCTGGTCCGATCTATGCTCATTTGGCAGAACTGCGACCAGAACTAGCCTTTAGAGTACTATTTGAAAATCTTACGACATTGAATCAATATTTGGAACGAACTAAGCCATGGAGCCTAGCCAAAGATATGGAAACTCATCGCGGCGAAGTCACCAAAATTCTGTCTACTTGTGTCGTGAATATCAACCAAATCAACGAAGTCCTCAGTATTTTTTTGCCTGCAA